>JAESPE010000126.1 GCA_016756835.1 gamma proteobacterium endosymbiont of Lamellibrachia anaximandri
GAACCTGATTTCTGGCCATGCTGCTCTCCTCATGTGGCTTCAGATCCAGTATGTGCCACCCAGTGGCTCAATAGCTGAGCCTCAGGGGTAATCAGGAATTCTTATAGTCCTCAGGTGAAATCCCATCCGTGTTTACCCGCAATCAACGACGCCCTCCTGTCCTTGTATTGACCCTTTACCCAGGAATCTATCGCCTATCGAGAGTATGGATGATTTTCTGCTCTTTTCCGACATCAAGCATTAAATGAGGCCGATTGATGATCCAGATCAACAAATCCATGCAATTTCCAACAAACAGGCTAAAGCAAACCGAAACGCATCATTCGGTAACATCAACAAACCACACCTGTTACCAAACACCCCAAAGCCCAGCCCATTGAAATAAACACCGGCAACAAGCCCTTGTTTTATTTGACTTTCACGAGAGTCCGAAACGAAAATCCAAGGTGACGTATCCGGCCTTACGGGATACGGAATAATAACTACGGGCACCATGGCCAATTCTTCTGATCGGATCACACCCGCTCAAAAGGACTGCCGGCAGGCAACCCCGTGCAACCCTGGAGTGATCACAACTATGAGCAATCGCGCAGAAGAGTACTGGCGGGCGAATATCCGCCTGGTAACCATACTGCTGGTGATATGGTTTATCGTCTCGTACGGATTCGGCATCATCCTGGCAGAACCTCTCAACACCATCAAAATCGGCGGTGTGGGTCTCGGATTCTGGTTTGCCCAGCAGGGCTCCATCTTCACTTTCCTGGTATTGATCTTTATCTATGCCAAACGCATGAATGCGTTGGATCGTGAATTCGACGTTCACGAAGACTAGGAGGCGGAGACTGATATGGATCTGCAAACACTGACTTATACCGTGGTGGGCATCACCTTTGCCCTCTACATCGGCATCGCCTTCTGGGCACGCGCCAGCACCACCGGCGAGTTCTACGCGGCGGGACGCGGCATTCACCCCGTCGCCAACGGCATGGCGACCGCTGCTGACTGGATGTCCGCCGCATCATTCATCTCCATGGCAGGCCTCATCGCCTTCAACGGTTACGGCGCATCGGTCTTCCTGATGGGCTGGACCGGCGGTTATGTACTGCTTGCCCTGCTGCTTGCGCCCTATCTGCGCAAGTTCGGCAAGTTCACCGTGCCGGAGTTCATCGGCGACCGCTACTACTCACGCACCGCCCGCATCGTGGCCGTCGTCTGTCTGATTCTGGCCTCGGTGACTTACGTAATCGGCCAGATGAAGGGTATCGGCGTCGCCTTCTCCCGTTTCCTGGAAACGGACTACGACACCGGCCTCTACATCGGCATGGGCATAGTCTTCATCTACGCCGTCATGGGTGGCATGAAGGGTATAACCTATACCCAGATCGCCCAGTACTGTGTACTGATCTTCGCCTATACCGTACCTGCCGTATTCATCTCTCTGAACATCACCGGCAACCCCTTCCCACAACTGGGTCTGGGAGGCAGTATGGCGGACGGCTCCGGCTTGTATATGCTGGAAAAACTCGATCTGGTGGTGACGGAGCTCGGCTTCAAGGAGTACACGACCCAAGTCATGGGCAGTAAGCTGAACATGTTCGTCTACACCCTGTCGCTGATGATTGGTACCGCGGGGCTACCCCACGTCATCATCCGCTTCTTCACGGTGCCTAAGGTTGCGGATGCACGCTCCTCCGCCGGTTGGGCGCTGGTCTTCATCGCCATCCTCTACACTACCGCACCCGCAGTGGGCTCCATGGCCCGTCTGAACCTGATGAACACCATTCAGGTGGGTGAAGTGGGTTCTGCCGAGGGCAACCTCTCCTACGCCGAACGCCCCCAGTGGTTCAAGAACTGGGAGAAGACCGGCCTGCTGCAATACGAGGATAAGAACGGCGACGGTCGCATCCAGTACTACAATGACAAGAGTCCCGAGTTCGCCGCCAAGGCCGAGGCCTTCGGCTGGAAAGGCAACGAGATGACCAAGGTCGACCGTGACATCATGGTGCTGGCCAATCCTGAAATCGCCAATCTGCCCAACTGGGTTATCGCCCTGGTGGTTGCCGGTGGTCTCGCCGCAGCGCTCTCCACGGCTGCCGGTCTGCTGCTGGCTATCGCCTCCTCGATATCACACGATCTGATCAAGGGTGTCATGAACCCGAACATCTCGGAGAAGAACGAGTTGCTTGCCGGACGTTTCGCCATGGCAGGCGCCATCGCACTGGCGGGATACTTCGGACTGCATCCGCCGGATTTCGCAGCAGGCACCGTGGCCATCGCCTTTGGTCTCGCCGCCAGTTCGATCTTCCCGGCACTGATGATGGGCATCTTCAACAAGAAGATGAATCGCGCAGGCGCCATCTGGGGCATGGTTGCCGGTATCGGTGTCACCATGCTCTATGTGTTCCAGCACAAGGGCATCATGTTCATCCCCGGCACCTCCTTCCTGGGTGACATGGGTCCCAACTGGTTCTTCGGCATCTCGCCGAACGCCTTTGGTGCGATCGGCGCAGTGGTCAACTTCTCGGTGGCAATCGCCGTATCCAAGATGACCGCACCGCCTCCGGAGCACATCCAGCACCTGGTGGAAGACATCCGCATTCCCAAGGGTGCCGCCGCCGCTGTGGAGCACTAGTCGCTGATCCTGTAATAACCTGAAACCGGCCCCGCTCACGCGGGGCCTTTTCCTTGCAGAGCCGTTTTAAGTAGTGTTCGTTCTGAAACCCACATCCAACCACAAAGATCACTAAGGCGACCAATTGAATAACAATTATTTTCTTCGTGTGCTTCGTGGTTAAAAAACGAACACCACTCAAAACGTCTTTTTACTCCATATTCGGTTAGTATTGCCCCATGGAAATCGAACTGGTCGAAATCAGAGATTTTCTTGCACAACGCCCACCCTTTGACGCGTTGCCGGAAGAGGCGCTCAATCAACTGCCAAAATCACTGGATATCCGTTATCTGCGCCGCGAAAGCGACTTTCCGCCTGCCGACTCCGATGACAGCTTCATCTACTTGGTACGCTCCGGCGCCATCGAGCTGAGGGGCGAAAACGGCAAGCTGATCGAGAAATTGGGTGAAGGCGATATCTATCCCGTCCCCTGCCAACTCGTCGACCTGGAACAGGGCCACAACGGCACTACCGTTGAAGACACACTGCTCTATCTGTTGCCCTGCGAAAAACTCGGAGAACTGAGAAAAACCTCCGCCACATTTGACCAGCACTTCAGCGAGTCGATGCGGGAACGGCTGAAACGGGCTGTCGGCGGCACCCGGCCGGCATCCTCAAACAGTGCCGCCCACATGTCAGTGGAAGTCCATGAACTGTTGAAAAAACCTGCGGTTTTCATCAATGTCAACTGCTCGATCCAGCAGGCTGCCCAGCGCATGACCGAGAACAACGTCTCCTCCGTCATGATCCGCGATGGAGACAAACTGGCAGGCATTATCACGGACCGCGATCTGCGCAAACGCTGCATTGCCGAAGGGCTATCGAGCGACCAGCCTGCCAGACTCATCATGTCGACCAACCTGGAGAGTATCCCGCATAACGCCCTGATGATTCACGCCCTGTTGCTCATGACGCGGCTGCACGTCCATCATCTGCCGGTTTTGAAGGATGGCAAAATCTTCGGCATGTTGACCGCCAGCGATCTGGCGCGGCAGCAGAACACCAACTCTGCCTTCATCGCCACCGACATCCGCAAATCAAATACCATTGAAGATCTGGCGCTGGCCTGTAAACGGCTACCCGACCTGCAGCTTCATCTCAGCAACGCCAGCGCCTCCGCCCTGCATATCGGAGAGTCGGTTTCCTGCATCACCGATTCAGTCACCCGTCGCCTGATCGAAATGGCAGAAGAGAAACTCGGCGCGCCGCCCGTTCCCTATGTCTGGGTTGCCGGCGGTTCACAAGCGCGACGGGAACAGACATCACACTCGGATCAGGACAACGCGCTGATCATCTCCAACAAAGTGAAACCGGAGCACGACGCCTATTTCGCCGCCCTCGCCAAGTTCGTCACCGACGGGCTGAACGCCTGCGGTTACGTCTACTGTCCCGGTAAAGCCATGGCCAGCAACCCCAAGTGGCGGCAGCCGTTGCGCGTCTGGTGTGAATACTTCAATGGATGGATCGACAAACCCGACCCCATGGCATTGATGCTCTCCAGCATCTTTTTCGATCTCAGCCCGGTCTATGGAGACGACAACCTGTTCGAAGCACTGCAGGGGTCGATTCTGGCAAAGACCAAAAACAACGGCATCTTCATCGCCTATATGGCCTCGAATGCCCTGCAGCACAAGCCGCCACTCGGTTTCTTTCGCACCTTCGTGCTGATCCATGACGGCAAGCACGATGACACCTTCGACATCAAACATCGGGGCATCGTGCCGATCACCGATATTGCCCGCGTACTGGCGCTTGCCGAAGGACTGCCCGCAACCAATACCACCGACCGGCTGCGCGCAACGATGCAGACGCCTTCACTCAGCGAAGAGATGGGGGAGAATCTGGAGGATGCGCTGGAGTTCATTGCTATCCTGCGCATGAACCACCAGGCGGAACAGATCCGCAATGGAGACCCACCGGACAACTATCTGCCGCCCGACAGCCTATCAGAACTGGAGAGAACCCATCTGAAGGACGCCTTCAAGGTCATCCAGAGCATGCAGGAGACCCTGGAAAGCCGTTACCAGCTCGGACGTTTTGGCTAGTGCTCTTTCAATGTGATAATTGCGGGTTCAGTGAGTTTGTCTGCGTTCATGGCAAGGCGCGCCTCGCAGGCAATGGCTGTTCCCTTGTCAAGAGACGCAACGATGTCCATGGACGCAGACAAGCTCACCCGGAGGGCGCCCCCGTGGTGTCCCGCAGCCGCGTTGCAGCGTTTGGAAAGGGAATAGCCATTCCCTGCACGCTGCGCCTTGCCGCGAAACACCACGGGAGCGCTGAATCCGTAATTATCACGTTGAAAGAGCACTAAATTATGTTGGAACGCTTCCTCAGCAAGGAGTCTCAACGCAAGCGGGCGCTGGCCAAAACCGGGCCAGGCGTCATGCAGGATTTCCTGTCGGCACCGCATGTCGAAAAAAACACCCGCTGCAGTGAAGCGGAAATCGTCTCACTGGATCTGGAAACAACCGGACTTGACCCCACCAGCCACAGCATTCTGAGCTATGGACTGGTGCAGATCGACAACATGACCATCCGTCTCGACTCCACCCGCCATGAGGTAATCAGCGTCGTGGAGGATATCCCGGAGGCCTCGGCAGTGATCCACCAAATCACCGATGACAGGTCCGCTGCCGGCTCACCGCTGGAAGCGGTTCTGCCTGATCTGCTGCGCATGCTGGCAGGCAAGGTCATGCTGGTCCACTATGCCAGCATCGAACAAAATTTCATCGATGCCGCATGCCGACGTTTATATGGAACGCCTTTTGTGATCCCCACCATCGACACCCTGATCCTTGCGCAAAGACGTTTCGAGCGACGCAACCACACCATTCAGATCGGTGACCTCAGACTCTTCAACCTGCGTCCGCGCTACAATCTGCCAATGTATAAAGCGCATAATGCCCTCAGTGACGCGGTGGCAACCGCCGAACTGTTTCTCGCCATGGCCGCCGAATCAGCGCCCCGGCCGGAAAACTGCACCATCGGGCAGTTCCTGTGGCATTAACCGAAAAGGATCATAGACCGTGCTGTTAGAACTCTACAAAAAACTCATCCTGCTGGGCATAGTCATCGGTCCCATCTTCTGGCTGGTATTTACCGATGATGGACAACGCCGCTCCGATTCGGTCTTTCTCTGGCTCAAAGGCGAGAACTCAATCGAATTCAATCTCAAGGAATTGGATGCCGCACTCACCGAGACCGAACTGAAAACCGTCTATCCCGATATCACCTGGAAGTGCGAAACGCGGGAGACCAGCTTCGGCGACCGTCTCTGCCTGACACTGATCGGCACCTTCAACGACATCCCGGCAAAATATCTGACACTCTTTTTTGCCGACCAGCGCATCAGCGCCCTGAAACTGATATATCATCCCGGCTACCATAAACAATTGCAGGGTCAACTACTCCAGCAGTTGGGAGACGCCGAGGACGAAAGCAGAGCGGCGGTAACCGCCCCCGCCCCGGAGAGCATCGTTCGCTGGCGCACCAACCATGGAGAAGTTGTCGTCAAACGCAAACTTACCGAAGATGAGGAGGCCGCCCTTTTCTGGCTGTCACCCTCGCGCCTGATGAGCTACCGGCAACCGGATTCATAAAGCAGCAATATAAGTTAGCGATACTATCCGGAAATATGGACCTTTCGGACAAGGTACTTTATAAACGCAATGAAAGAACCACTGAATCGAGGAGAAAAAGATGGCTGACGAGAAGGTCTACCCAGTTCCTGCCGATTTCGCCGCCCAGGCGAATGTCACCGCAGAACAGTATCAGGAGATGTACCAACGTTCCGTAGACGACCCCGAGGGCTTCTGGGGGGAACAGGCCGAAGAGTACCTCACCTGGTTCAGCAAGTGGGACAAGGCACTGGACTGGAGCTTCGCGGAAGACGATCTCCACATCGAGTGGTTCAAGGGCGGCAAACTCAACGTCTCCTACAACTGCCTCGACCGTCACCTGGAGGCCCGGGGCGACCAGACCGCCATTCTTTGGGAGTCTGACGACCCGGGTGTCGACAAAAAGATCACCTACAGTGAACTGCACGCCGACGTAAACAAGTTCGCCAACGTGCTGAAGTCCCGCGGCGTAAAAAAAGGCGACAGGGTCTCCATCTACATGCCGATGATCCCGGAAGCGGTTGTGGCCATGCTGGCTTGTACCCGCATCGGCGCGGTGCACTCCATCGTCTTCAGCGCCTTTTCACCGGACGCACTGAAAAATCGTATTCTCGATTCTGACTGCCAGTGCCTGATCACCGCCGACCAGTCGATCCGTGGCGGCAAGCATCTGCCCCTAAAGGCCAACGCCGACGCTGCCCTGGCCAACTGCCCTGACGTACACACTTCCATCGTCGTAAAACACGGCGGAGATGCAGTCGAGTGGACCGATGGCCGCGACGTCTGGTACCACGAAGCACTGGCCGCTGCCGACCCGGTCTGCGAGCCGGAACAGATGGACGCGGAAGACCCGCTCTTCATCCTCTACACCTCCGGTTCCACCGGCAAACCCAAGGGGGTACTGCACACCACCGGCGGCTACCTGCTGCAGGCGGCAATGACCCACAAAACCGTTTTCGACTACAAGGACGGCGAAGTCTACTGGTGCACCGCCGACATCGGCTGGGTCACCGGCCACAGCTACATCGTCTATGGGCCACTCACCAACGGCGCCATCAGTCTGATGTTCGAAGGCATCCCCACCTACCCCGACGCAGGCAGGTTCTGGCAAGTCTGCGACAAGCACAACGTGGCCAGCTTCTACACTGCCCCCACTGCCATCCGCGCCCTGATGGCCTGCGGTGAAGACCTCGTAAAAGCCACCAGCCGCAAAAGCCTGCGTCTGCTCGGCACCGTCGGCGAACCGATCAATCCTGAGGCCTGGGAGTGGTACAACCGTGTGGTAGGCAACAGCCGTTGCCCCATCGTCGATACCTGGTGGCAGACCGAGACCGGCGCCCACATGCTGACCCCCCTGCCCGGCGCCACCCCGCTCAAACCCGGCTCCGCCACCCAGCCTTTCTTCGGCGTGATACCGGTGCTGCTGGATGATGAGGGCAACGAGATCGACGGCAATCCCGCTTTTGGCAACCTGGCGATCAAACACCCGTGGCCGTCCTCGATGCGCACACTCTATGGCGACCATCGGCGCTTCTACGAAACCTACTTCCAGATGTACCCCGGCTACTACTTCACCGGCGACGGCGCCAAACGCGACGAGGACGGCTACTATTGGATTACCGGGCGTGTCGACGACGTACTCAACGTCTCCGGGCACCGTCTGGGCACCGCCGAGATCGAATCGGCACTGGTACTGCATGAGAAGGTCGCAGAAGCCGCCGTGGTGGGTTACCCCCACGAGATCACCGGCCAGGGCATCTACGCCTATGTCACCCTGATGGGCGGAGAAGAGTATGTCGAGGAGCTGAAAGCCGAACTGGTCGCACTGGTACGCAAAGAGATTGGCCCCATCGCCAAGGTCAACATCATCCAGTGGGCGCCCGGTCTGCCCAAGACCCGTTCCGGAAAAATCATGCGCCGTATCCTGCGCAAGATCGCCGCCAATGAGATCGATGCCTTGGGGGATACATCCACACTGGCGGATCCTTCCGTGGTTGAACACTTGATCGAGAACCGGGCTAACAAGTAACCTGTAATAATGGAATGGAAAGAGGCGGCATGAGCCGCCTCTTTTTGCTACCCAGATTGATCCACCGGACATGGAACAAACCATGAATAATTCCACACCAGATAACGCCTTGAGCAATACCTGCCCTGCCGTGGTAATCGACAGCCGGCGCATCTCGCCCGACGATACCGATGAGGTCAGAGCCATCGGGCTACGTATCGCCGATCCCGCTTTTCGTTTCCAGGAAGGACAAACTATCGGCGTGCTGGTGCCAGGCCCCCATGCCTTTGGAACCAAACCCCATCACCGCTACTACTCCATCGCCAATGCGCGTGACAAACAGGCCAGCGATGAGATTGAGATCCAGATCATTGTTCGCCGTTGCTTCTATATTGATGACATCTCAGGTGAACAGTTTCCCGGCATCGCTTCAAACTACCTTTGTGATGCAAAATCCGGGGACCAGATCACACTCACAGGCCCATACAAGAGTGCCTTCAACATGCCGAAGGCGCGCGACAGCAACCTGCTGATGATCGGCAGTGGAACAGGAATCGCCCCCTTTCGCGCCTTTATCCAGCATATCTACAGCCACCATCACGGCTGGGATGGAAAGGTCAGACTCTTTTTCGGCGATAAGAGCGGGCTCGATCTGCTCTATATGAATGACGTCGACAGCGACTTGGCCAACTACTATTTGGAAGAGACCTTTGAGGCTTATCAGTCCATCAGCAACAAATACGTGATCAACGCCGGCAAAGCACTGGAACTGACCCTGGAAGAGTACGCAACAGAAGCCTGGAGCATGCTGCAGGACCCGAAAACCTACGTATTTCTTGCAGGCACCCGCAAGGCCAATGACGCGCTGGACAATATTCTGGCCCAGTTTGCAGGCTCCACTGAGACCTGGGATGCGATGAGACAAAAAATGCAAGTGAGTCTTCGACCTCGTGAAAGATTTTGGGACATCCCAGTCCCCAAAATCGACTCGGCCTTCGACAGCCTGTTTGTGCCCCGGCCGTCCCGGTCACTGGCA
>JAESPE010000127.1 GCA_016756835.1 gamma proteobacterium endosymbiont of Lamellibrachia anaximandri
GTTTTCAAGCTGATTTTAATGCGGTGGCCCTGCTTTTTGTAATTGCGCTTGAATTTTCTTTCGGATGGTGATGTCATGGTTTTGTAACCTCATGATTCATGGGTGAATGTCCCTCTGTTTGAGGGCGTGAGGTTACATTTTAATTTTATTCAGGAAGTAGTCATGGATCGGTTTTTCTCCGCGAAGCGGCTTCGTCCAACAAGGCCCATCCAGCGGACAGCAAAACAAAAAACATACAAAGGCTTGCATATCCTCCCGGCGTAATACTATAATGGTATTACACGCTATTTGGAGGCAATAATTATGCGAGTTACTACAAAAGGTCAGGTTACAATCCCTAGAAACATTAGAGAGGTTTTAGGTATAAGTCCAGAAACAGAAATAGACTTTATCGAGGAAAATGGAAAGTTTTTTTTAGTAAAAACAGATACTCCAGTTATTAAAAGGAAATTTAAAAAACTTAGAGGTATCGCAACTGCAAAAATGACAACTAATGAAATCATGAGCTTAACAAGGGAGCAATAATGAATGGTATTTTTGTAGATTCATGTGTCCTATTAGATTTATTTACTGACGATCAAAATTGGGGTGAGTGGTCAGAAAATATATTAGAGCAGTACAGTCAAACAAACACTTTATACATTAACTCTATTGTTTATACAGAAATTTCAATTGGTTTTAATAAAATAGAAGAAGTAGAACAGGCAATTTCACAACTTGGCATAAAAGTTTTAGAAATCCCAAGGGAAGCATTATTTCTTACTGGTAAAGCATATTTGAAATATAGAAAAAACAAAGGAACAAAAAACTCACCGTTACCAGATTTCTTTATCGGTGCACATGTTTCCGTAGAAAAGTTTGATTTAATAACAAGAGACACAAACAAATACTCAACATATTTTCCTCAAGTTAAGCTGATTCATCCAGAACATTAACTGAGGTTAAATTAATTGCTAATCGGGTAAGGGAGGGTATCTAACCCTCCCTCCCCACACCACCCGGCATGCGGGTCCGCACCGGGCGGTTCATCAAGCATAGTGAAACTTAATCCAATGTTCTCTAACCGAGACGAGCCCCTGTTTTGCCAACCACTTATTGGTCATTCCTGATTGCGTGGCAAGGGTTCTTGCCAGACGATAAGGCCCCTTTGAACTCAGGCCCAGGGACACAGCTGTTCGTGTCCTGACACCCCCCTCTGTCAGGATAGAAGTCCACCCGGTAAAATGGGACTTCAATAATCACTGAGAGTGGGCCTGACTGGTGATTAAAGTGGATTTCAGGCCGTGGCGATCTTCCATGATTTCCAGTAGGTCGTTGCGCTGACCGAGGCTCATTTTTTCCAGCCCCCAGTCATCCAGGATCAGCAAGTCCGTTTTGGCCAGCTGCGCGATCAGTTTGGAGAAGCGACCATCGCCATGTGCGATGTTCAGGGATTCAAGCAGGCGCGAGGTGCGGAAATAACGCACAGACAAGCCATGGCGACAAGCCTGAGTCGCCAGCACACAGCCTGGTAGGTTTTGCCACAGCCAGTGGGGCCAGTAATTAGGACATTATGGTGCTGGTGGATCCAGTGACTGCTGAGCAGGTCGGCAAACTGGCTTTTCTGTAGCCCGCGTGGATGTCGAGGCAAAGGGGCTTTACCAAAAACTTGCAGATATTCAAGGCATTGATTCACTGCAAGCACTTAACCTGGCACTTAGCTTGCTACATAACCTAGTGGGTCATGCGTAAAATAATGTAATTAAATGGTTGGCGGTGTAAAATATGGAATGCGTATACCTAAGACATTTCAGATTACCGATAAAGCCGCTACGATTTTAAATGAGTGGTGCCGATCAACCACGCTTCCTCATGGCCAAATCATGCGTGCAAAAATTATTTTGCAACTCAGTGAAGGGATGACGCCGATAGAAGTTGCAGCTGCCCAAAGGACATCAGCAAAAACGGTGCATCGTTGGCGAAATCGATTTGAGGCTGAAGGTGTTGACGGGCTACTTGAGCGAGCTCGGTGTGGACGCCCCACGGTCATCGATAAAGCAACAGTCGACAAGGTCTTATTTCTGACCACAAAACGAATTCCTCAGGAATCTACACACTGGAGCATTGAGTTAATGTCTCGGTATGCAAAGGTAACACCTTGGCAGGTTCGTCAAATTTGGAAGGTGGCAGATCTACGCCCGCATCGGCTTAAGACCTTTAAAATCAGTAATGATCCGGAGTTCTCCGATAAAGTCATTGATATTGTCGGCCTGTATATGAACCCTCCTGAGAATGCAGTCATTCTCAGCGTGGATGAGAAGACACAGATTCAGGCATTAGATCGTACCCAACCTGGGCTACCGTTGAATCCAAGCCGAATCGGCAGTCGCACTCACGATTACAAAAGAAACGGCACCACCAGTCTTTATGCTGCATTTAATACGCTGACTGGAAAAGTCATTGGTAAAGTCTCGAATCGAACGAACAGCAAAGAATTTCTATCGTTTCTGAAGCTACTTGACCGACGCACGCATTCAGACCGAGAACTGCACATCATTATGGATAATCTGAGCGCTCATAAGACGCAGGCCGTCCGCGAATGGGTGGACTCTCATCCTCGCATTCACTTCCACTTCACACCAACCAGTTCATCATGGCTCAATGCGGTGGAGGGCTGGTTTTCGCAACTGGAGCGGCGTGCACTGTACCGGGGAGTATTTACGAGTGTTCCAGAGTTAAAGGCTGAATTGGAACGGTTCATCAAAGTTCACAACAAAATGAGTGCAAAACCCTTTAAGTGGAGCAAGCCGGCTAGCAAAATTTTAACCGCTGTTGGGCGTGCAAAGAAATCATTACAGAATTAACCGCATGACCCACTAGCCAAGCTGGATGCGGAGGGAATCAATCTCCTCCTCTTGGGCTGGCGTGCTAACCACCTCAATCAATCTGGCCGCTCCTGCCACGACTACCCCGCACACGGGTCGCGTCGCAACCCAGGAACCGAACAAGTCCTGTTCGAGAAACGCCTGATAGTAGCGCGTGTCTTTGCGACAACACTGAAAGGTGGGAGAAGCATCTGGGATGCACTGGCTCAAAACGTAAGTCCGTACGAACCGCCAGCACTTTAAGCCGTCGGGATTTACGTGTGCCGTGGCGAAGTGGCGGCGGAGTCGAGGTACAAGTCTGTGGTGCCAGCCCGTGCAGGCGGCGGGATTTGAGTCCAGGTCAAGAGGTTCAAGAACGTCCCCCTGGGGGGGACAGGGGGAGATCAGGGACAGGCATGAGATTTGGCGCGGACGTTGCCGACACCATGGATCCGGATCACGTCAGGCGAGAGACTGCAAGGGCCATGACAAGCAGAACACCGGCTATCTGAGCCACATCACAAACAACCAAGCTACGGAGATTACCAGGAGTCCAACACCGACAGGTGTAGCCCTACCTATTCCGTACTTCTTCTCAATGCCAGCCAAGTACTCTCCCTTGGCTGCACTGTCGGTTCTCATCTCTCGCTTGAGCCGCTTCCAGGCAGCACGCAGATCTGGGGCAACATTTTTAGCTGAAAGATCTTTTCGTAGATTACGAAGAGCAGATACACCATCAGGCATCCCTTTCGGGAAGCGAGCCTCCCCGGCAAATGCGACCCATCCATGCACTGGGACATTAGGAAGAAGTGCCTTTAGAGCCTCTGTATGCAAGTAATTCTGACGCAGGGGATTCATAAACCGGAAACTCTGTCAACCCAACCGCTGGGTCCAACACTTCTCCCTCTCCCCGCCAAAGATCAAGCCCTTATAATTCTTCGTCTCGATCACCCAGAGGCCGCTTGGCGCCAAAACCACATGGTCCAACTGGGTCAGCCCGCCTTTTCCGTCCGGTATCAGGATATCGTTCAATACATCCTCTCCAATATCCTTCAGGGCCAGCCCCACCGCCAACTCTCCTACAATCCCCTTTATGCGTGGTTCTAAAAGATGTTTTAAGGCACTGATATGATAGTCGTTCAAACGAGATACACAGCGACTTGCCTTGAAGCAAACCTGATAGTGGGGGCAAAAGCGGGGGTAAAAACAAAAATAAGCCGAAAAAGAAAAGGGTTAGCAGTCATTTAACCGCTAACCCTTTGAATTTTATGGCGCGCCCGGAAGGATTCGAACCTCCGACCACCTGGTTCGTAGCCAGGTACTCTATCCAGCTGAGCTACGGGCGCGTAGCTTTTTGGAGCGCGAATTCTGCTGAATTCGAGCTCTTTTGTCAACACAAAACCGACTTTCCAGCCAGCGTTTGTCTTTATGGCGGAGAGAGAGGGATTTGAACCCTCGATGGAGCTATAAACCCCATACTCCCTTAGCAGGGGAGCGCCTTCAGCCGCTCGGCCATCTCTCCAAATTTCGTGCGCTTGTTTAGTGGCCCTAGGGACCATAAGGGGATCACGCTGTATGGGACTAACGTCCCTCACCCCTCCGGGTCAGTGCCATTTAGGCTTCCTGCAAAACCGAAACGGATTGTACCGATTTCTCTTCCTACAAACAAAAAAAACTTCGGCAAATGCCGAAGTTTTTTTGTACGAGATCAAAACCGCCTCGCGAACCGACTTTGCTATTCTGCAGTACCCTGCTGTTCAGCCTGCTCACGTTTGATCCGCTCGTAAATCTCTTCACGATGCACAGTCACATCACGCGGAGCATTTACACCAATACGAACCTGGTTACCTTTTACACCCAACACGGTAACCGTTACTTCATCGCCAATCATAAGAGTTTCGCCGACACGGCGAGTCAAGATCAACATAATCCAATCTCCCTGTTGTCCTTCTTACCTGCTGCCAGACCAACCTAAATGTGTCCGAAACTGCCGACAGCGCTTACCAACCAAGCCAGCGACTATGTTGTAACTGGCATACCTATACTAACAATAGGTTAGACCAGAAAAAAGTCTAATAGATCCTTATAGTTGGAGATCAACAAGGTTTTAGGAATGTAGTGATTATGCCACGCCCTCCGACTCCAAACCGAAAGCCTCATGTAGCGTCCTTACCCCAAGTTCGAGGTATTTCTCGTCTATCACAACTGAAATCTTGATTTCGGATGTAGAGATCATTCGTATATTGATACCTTCTTTAGCCAGTGCCTCGAACATCTCACTGGCAATACCTGCGTGAGATCGCATGCCCACGCCGACCAGTGAAATCTTGACTACAGAGTCATCGTTCAATACGTCCTGCGCCTGCAAAGACTCAGCCACTCCCTGCAGGATCTCTTTGGCTTGAGTGAAATCATTTCGGTGGACTGTGAATGTGAAGTCAGTTGTCGCTTCATCCGCTGCAATATTCTGCACGATCATATCGACTTCGATATTGGCATCTGAAATCGGACCCAGTATTTTATGGGCCACACCGGGCTGGTCGGGCACGCCCAGAACAGTCAGCTTTGCCTCGTCGCGATTAAACGCAATGCCAGAGATTTTTGCTGCTTCCACGTTATCTTCCTCAAAGGTTATCAGGGTACCTTCACCCTCTTCAAAGCTGGAAAGGACCCGCAAGGGTACATTGTATTTTCCAGCAAACTCAACCGCGCGGATCTGCAGTACCTTCGAACCCAGACTGGCCATCTCCAGCATCTCTTCGAAAGTAATACGTTCCAGTCGGCGGGCCTTGGGTTCAATTCTTGGATCAGTCGTGTAGACGCCGTCAACATCAGTGTAGATCTGGCACTCATCGGCCTTAAGTGCAGCAGCCATCGCAACTGCGGTGGTATCGGACCCACCACGACCCAATGTCGTGATATTACCGTGATCATCCACGCCCTGAAATCCTGCAATCACGACCACATGACCGGTATCAAGATCCGCTTTCACACGGGCACCATCGATATCCTTGATTCGAGCCTTGCTGTGTGCCTTGTCCGTAAGGATTTGAACCTGTCCGCCGGTGTAGGATCGGGCCTGACAACCCACTTTATGCAGTGCCATGCAGAGCAGTGCGATGGTCACCTGTTCACCAGTGGAGACAAGGACATCCATCTCGCGGGGTGAGGGTGCTTCTTCGATCTCGTCTGCCAAACCAATCAGGCGATTGGTTTCTCCAGACATTGCAGAGACCACAACTACAATCTGATCACCGCGCTCAGCTTTGGTCTTGATCTTTCCTGCTACAGCCTGGATTCTTTCGATTGTACCGACAGAGGTACCGCCATATTTCTGGACAATCAGCGCCATATCTTAACTTAGAGTATACTTGGTGGAGTTGGCGTTACAGGTGGTAGCCGCAACGGGAAAGGGCGTAATTAAACACGAAAATCCCCTGGGTGAAAACCCACAGAGATCAAACGCCAGTCTTCTCACGCACCCAATTTTCGACCTGGGCCAATGCATCCGGCAGCGATTCAGGATTATTACCACCGGCCTGAGCCATATCGGGACGCCCTCCGCCCTTGCCACCAACCTGCTCTGCTACCATCTTGATCAGATCACCAGCTTTCATCTTTCCGGTCAGATCCTTTGTGACACCAGCGACTAGGGAGACCTTCTCTCCGTTCACAGTCGCCAGCACTATGACAGCTGAACCCAATTTATTCTTCAGCTGATCCATAGTGTCGCGCAGGGACTTTGGATCGGCACCCTCAAGCTTGGCAGCGAGCACTTTCACCCCCCCGACTTCAATGGCACCTGAGGCCAGATCGCTACCAGCTGCACTCGCCAACTTGGCCTTGAGCTGCTCCAGCTCTTTTTCCAGTTTGCGGTTGCGATCCAGGATATTTATGACCTTTTCTTCGATATCGTCGCGCCCTGATTTGAATAAGTCGGCCAAACGCTGAACCCGCTCCTCATCCGCCTCAATCCATTCGAGTGCACGCTGGCCGGTGACGCCTTCGATGCGTCGCACGCCGGCGGCGATACCATTTTCGGAGGTAATCTTGCACAAACCGATATCACCCACCGCGTTGGCATGGGTGCCGCCACAAAGTTCCGTGGAGAAATCCCCCATGCTCAGCACCCGAACCTCATCGGTATATTTCTCGCCAAATAGCGCCTTGGCACCGCTCTCGCGCGCATCATCAAGGGACATGATCTGCGTCTCGACGTGGTGATTACGGCGGATCTGTTCATTGACCATCTGTTCGATCTCCTGCAACTGCTCGCGGGAGATCGGTTCAAAATGGGAGAAGTCGAAGCGCAGCCTCTCCGCATCAACCAGAGACCCCTTCTGCGCAACATGCTCACCCAGTACGGTATGTAGCGCCGAATGCAGCAAGTGTGTAGCAGAGTGGTTAAGCGCTGTCGCCTGACGGGTAAAATCGTTGACCTGAGCCTTGACGGTATCACCAATATGCAGCTCACCCTCCTCCAGTTTACCAATGTGGGAAAACACACTACCAGCCTGCTTGCGGGTATCATCCACCTCGAACAGGACACCATCGGCCTCGAGCACGCCCTGGTCTCCCACCTGTCCACCAGACTCAGCATAGAATGGGGTCTGATCGAGAATAACCATTCCGGATTCACCCTGCGCGAGAGACTCGACGGACTCTCCATCGCGCACCAGAGCGACAACACTGCCCTCATCTTCCAGTTGCCCATAGCCAGTGAAGAGAGTCTCCGCATCCAGGCTAAGACTGAACTCCTGGTTGACCCCAAACTGACTGGCGGCCCGGGCACGCTCCCGTTGGGCCTCCATCTCACGACTAAAGCCATCCATGTCGAGGGTCAGATCCCGCTCACGGGCAATATCGGCGGTAAGATCAGCAGGGAAGCCGTAGGTATCGTAAAGCTTGAAGACAGTCTCGCCGGGAATCACTGTGCTGTGGAGCCCGGCAATCACCTCTTCGAGGATCTTCATGCCTTGTTCAAGGGTTTCGGCGAAACGCTCCTCCTCTTGTTTCAGGACACGTTTTACCTGATCTGCGGCCTGAACCAGTTCCGGATAGCTCTCGCCCATCTCTTTTACCAGTGGATCGACCAGCTGAAAGAAAAAGGGATCGTTCTTACCCAGCATATAACCATGGCGAATTGCACGCCGGATGATACGACGTACCACAAAGCCGCGCCCTTCGTTGGAGGGCATTACCCCATCCACCACCAAAAAAGCGCAGGAGCGGATATGGTCGGCAATCACTCGCAAGGATTTCTCTTCAAGGTCACTGCAACCGGTGACCTCACCAGCAGCCTTGATCAGGCTGGTGAATAGGTCAATTTCATAGTTGCTGTGAACGTGCTGCAGCACAGCCGCCAGTCGCTCCAGTCCCATGCCGGTATCCACGGACGGCCTGGGGAGCGGGGCCATGTTGCCATCGGCATCCCGGTTGTACTGCATGAACACCAGATTCCAGATCTCGATGTAGCGGTCACCATCCTCTTCCGGCGTACCGGGCGGGCCACCCCAGACATCCTGGCCGTGGTCGTAGAAGATTTCCGAACAGGGGCCACAGGGACCGGTATCCCCCATCGACCAGAAGTTATCGCTCTCGTATCGCTTGCCGGGCTTGTCGCCGATACGGGTAAAACTGGCGGGATTGATACCCACCTCATTGAGCCAGATGTCCGCCGCCTCTTCATCCTCATCGTAGATGGTGACCCAAAGCTTTTCTGCAGGCAGACCGAGGGTTACCGTAAGAAACTCCCAGGCATATTTGATAGCATCCCGCTTGAAGTAGTCTCCAAAGCTGAAGTTACCCAGCATCTCGAAGAAGGTGTGGTGACGTGCTGTGTAACCGACATTTTCCAGGTCGTTGTGTTTACCGCCGGCACGGACACAACGCTGGGAACTGGTAGCACGAACATAATTGCGCTTTTCACGCCCAAGAAAGACATCTTTGAACTGCACCATACCCGCATTGGTAAAAAGCAGGGTCGGGTCGTTCATGGGTACCAATGGACTGCTGGCTACCACCTCGTGGCCGTGTTCAGCAAAATAGTCCAGGAAGGCCTTACGGATATCAGCGCTACTTTTCATTTCGGACAAGCAAAATCACCAGAAAAAACAGCCCCTCAAGATACCAGAAAACAGAACAAAACACCCGCTTCCATGAATTTTTTCTGCCCCTCAAAACATCGTAAAGCTGACACTCTTCGAGACGGCAACTCGCAAGAAAGCAACCACTGAAGATATTAATGTGCAACCAACCGGTTTAGCCCCGATCCATTAGATCATCCAACACAGGATAAACCACGCACACCATGGCGATGGTGCGCGTGGCGCACCCTACGGAAGGACAATACCCTCACCAAGTGAGTCTTCGACCTCGTGAAAGATTTTGGGACATCCCAGTCCCCAAAATCGACTCGGCCTTCGACAGCCTGTTTGTGCCCCGGCCGTCCCGGTCACTGGCACTA
>JAESPE010000128.1 GCA_016756835.1 gamma proteobacterium endosymbiont of Lamellibrachia anaximandri
ATGAGGGAAATCTTCACGTCCGGGTCTGTGGGGAGAGCGCCGGGTGACCGGTGCTTTTACCCGGAACTCGGACAGTCAAAAGTGTTGTTTGGTTGGCTCTTCCCCTGATCGAGTGGGTAAGGATCACCTAACCACTCCTTCAGGGTAAAGGTTCAATCCACCAAGGTGGAAGTAGATTGCATTGGCAAACCGCTCCTTGTTGCGAAAACCTCTACTACGAACCTTGATCATCTTTATCCGGCTGTTGAGACTTTCTGCCGGACCATTACTTACCTTCAGAATTATGGCATTCAATATGCCCCAAAGGTGCTCCTTGATGGTTTTGGCCACTTCCTTGATTGGATTAAGCCGACTGCGTACCGCCCAAGATAGCCACTGCTCCCAACCTTTCTTTGCCCACGTCTTGCTGACATAGTGCCAGAGTGACATCGCCAACTCTTTTATTGCCCAAGCACGAGCTGTTTTCAGTGTACTGTCGCGCAATGCCTTGAACCGACTCTTCTGTTTGCACGCCATATTCTCAGGGTTGTAGAGCCAGCCATACTTGCTTCCTTTGAGGTCCTCGTAGCCTTCTGCCATCAATGCTTTGTGTTCTTCGCGGCGAACTTTGTCTACGGCTTCACCGAGATATTTGGCAACATGGAATTTATCAAAGGCGATCTTCTCCTCAGCTTCAGGCAGGCTTTCCAGTGCGGCATTGATAAAGGCTGGCCACATATCCATGGAGACACTCTCTATTGCCTCTCGCTTCTCTTCTGTCAGACTGTCATACCACGCCTTGAGTGTCGCCTTTTTGCGGTCACTACCAACGTGTAGCACTGTTCCTGTCTCTTGGTCTGATACAACTGTCACGTAATCATGGCGCTTCTTGAAAGCCGTTTCATCAACGCCAATATGTGTCGGGTAGATCTCTTCTCTGCGAGCCAGTCCCCGCTCAACCGATCGCTGCATGATCCCATCTATGGCATTCCAGCTCAGCCCCATCAATCGGGAGACCGCAGAGATGGATGCATCTTTCAACCAATCAATCACCAGCGCCTCAAACATTGCCGTAAAGCCAGAGCCTGGTTCAGCCCAGGGAACTGACATTGTGACCACGCCATAATTCTGACACGAGGAGGATAGCACATTGGTAACCAATTGAAGGGGTGCTGAAACACGAAAATCGAGGCAAGAAACAGCAGCAGACCACGCCAAAAGAGCAAGAAAACGCAGTTTATTTTCGGGGTTTTTTTCGGGGGTTAAACAAAAAAGGGGTTACGATTTCTCGTAACCCCTTGATTTTATTGGTGGGCCATGAAGGATTCGAACCTTCGACCAATGGATTAAGAGTCCACTGCTCTACCAGCTGAGCTAATGGCCCGAAAGATCGCGCTTTATTCCCTTTCCCGCGACTTTTGGGAAAGGTCAGTGTATGGGGTGGACGATGGGTCTCGAACCCACGACCGCCGGAATCACAATCCGGAGCTCTACCAACTGAGCTACGCCCACCATAAACTCTTTTATCCGCCGCATTTGGCACGCCCGGCAGGATTCGAACCTGCTACCCTCGGCTTAGAAGGCCGATGCTCTATCCAAATGAGCTACGGGCGCAGATAAATTTGGTCGGGGTAGAGAGATTCGAACTCCCGACATCCTGCTCCCAAAGCAGGCGCGCTACCAGACTGCGCTATACCCCGATTTCGGGTCTCGCAACACCTCAAGGATGCGCGAAGAAGCGGAATAATACTGATCAAGGCGGGTCAGGTCAATGGGCGGTGCCAAGGAATTGATTACAGGCCCCACCCTTTCAGGCTATGATTCGCTTCCCAGTCAAATCCAGTTTTGGAAGTAGATAAAATGAGCGCACAGATTCTTGACGGCAAGGCGATTGCAGCCGACCTTAAAAAGGAGATTAAAACCAAGGTGGAGGCCCGTATTGAGCAGGGTCTGCGCCGCCCGGGGCTTGCCGTGGTTCTGGTGGGTGAAAATCCCGCCTCCCAAGTCTATGTCCGGAACAAACGCCGCTCCTGTGAAGAGGTAGGATTCTACTCGGAACGCCACGATCTGTCCGTTGATACCAGCGAGGCAGACTTGTTGGCTTTGATCGACAAACTCAACGCTGACGATGCCATCGACGGCATTCTGGTACAGCTGCCGCTGCCGGAGCAGATCGACGAGGAGTCTGTCATCGAGCGCATCCTGCCCACCAAGGATGTGGATGGATTCCACCCCTACAACGTCGGTCGGCTGGTATTGCGTATGCCCATTCTGCGTCCCTGCACCCCGAAGGGGATCATGACCATGTTGGAGCGCACCGGACAGAAATTGGAGGGGCTGGATGCCGTCATCATCGGCCAGTCCAACATCGTTGGCAGGCCCATGGCGCTGGAATTGCTGGCTGCACGCTGCACCATCACCGTCTGTCACAGCCGCACCAAAGACCTGGAAGAGAAGTGCCGTAATGCCGATATTCTGGTGGCGGCAGTGGGTCGTTCCCGCTTTGTGCCCGGCGACTGGATCAAACCCGGCGCGATAGTGATCGATGTCGGTATAAACCGCACGAATGAGGGCAAACTGGTGGGAGATGTGGATTTCGACAGCTGCAGCGAACGCGCCAGCTGGATTACGCCGGTCCCTGGCGGTGTGGGGCCGATGACCATCGCCACGCTGCTGGAGAACACGCTGCAGGCCGCAGAATTGCACAACACTCTGTAAAAGTAACGCAGGAGCGGCGCAAAGCCACTCCTGCGAAATACCGCTCAATCAGACCTTAAAACGCCCTACCAGGGTCTCCATATTACCGGCCAGTGCGGCTACGCCCTCTCCGGCATCTGACACCATCTGTGCACTCTCTCCGGTATGTCCGGCCAGGTCATTGATACTGGTGATGCTGCGGTGGATCTCCTCGGTCACAGAACTCTGTTCGGTTGAACTCGCTACAATCTGCTCATTCATCCGCGCTATCGCTGCAACGGCATCTGTAATCTGCATGAGCGACTCCCCGGCCTTGGTTGCATGCTCAACACTCACCTCCACCCGTTGACGGCTATCACCCATCACTTTGACTGCGTTGGCAGATCCGCTCTCAAGCCGTTCAATCATCTGCTGAATCTCGCTGGTTGACTCCTGGGTACGTCCTGCCAGCGTCCTCACTTCATCGGCAACCACAGCAAACCCCCGTCCCTGCTCACCGGCCCGCGCCGCCTCAATGGCAGCATTCAGCGCCAGTAGATTGGTCTGCTCCGCAATACTCTTGATAACATCGAGTACAGAGCTGATATTGGCCACATCCCCTTCCAGACTCTGCACCACACCGGCCGCACCCTCCACATCCTGCGCCAGCCCTCTGACTTCGATGATACCCGTCTCCACAATTCTACGGCCCTCAGCGGAGGCAACATCCGCACTGCGCGCTGCCTCAACGGCCGCTTGGGCGTTACTGGAAACCTGGCTGACTACGGCAGACATCTGATCCATTGCTGTTGCCACCTGCTGGATATCGCCCTGTTGCCGTCCCAGATCACCTTGGGTGCTACGGGTTGCCTCTCTGAGCCCACCCGCTGCTTGGGTCAACTCAACGGCACTCCTCCTGACCTCACGGATAATACTGCCGAGATGTTCTTTTACCTGTATCGCACTCTCTGCCACCTCACCCAGCTCACCACCATGATGCTCGATATCGATATCCCTGAAATCCCCATCGGCAAATTGTTTGAGTGAGATGGAGATCTCTTTCGTGGGATTGATGATGATGCGTTTTAACATCCAGACAGTGATACTTGCCATAGCAACCAGCGCAATCATCGCAATCAACAGACTGACGTACATCGCATCGCTACTTTGGTCGCGCAAGTGGCTGGTGGATTCGTAGAGCCGCTTCGAGATGTTTTTCGCCGCTTCGGCCAGCTTTTTGGTGGGTTCCCGATCGATTCCTTTCACAGCTTTATCGCCCACCTCAGGGTCGAAACCGGCCTGCTTGAATTTCTCCAGCCCTGTCCGATAGGCAGCCCCCATCTGCTCATGGGAGGCTAGAAACGATCGCAAAATCTGTTTCGAAGCATCATCATCCAGGCGGGGCATCAGTTTTGCCCCCTGAGCTTTTATCGAGGCCTCCTTGGCTTCGAATTTACCCCAGTACTTTTTCAAATTCTTTGCATCAGACCCACGCAACAGGACATTTTTCCACTCCTGCACCTGCTTCTTAAAGTCACTCTGCATAATGAGCATCTGGCGTTCATTGCCGACTTGGCGGTCCAGGGCATAATCATAGATCTCAAGCACATTGAGCAGTGAAATCACACCGTATGCAGCTGCCGAGCCCATCAGCAGGGTGCCGACGAGCGCCAATAGAAGCAACCTGGAGCTAAGCGATTGTCCTTTGGTAGACATAAAATTCCCTCATCAAGATCGAAAAAAACAGGTTTTGTCTCTCCGGTGCCCCTGTTATTTTGGTTGGGCGTCGTAAGAAAACAAAGGATCTGTCCTTGATTAGCGTCTAGGTAGGGGATTTCTTTAATCTTTTTGGGTTTAACTCTCCGCAGCTTGTCGCAAAGAGATAGCAGGAGCCGCGCCCCGCCACTCCTACATTTTGACACGCCGTCCGATTGCAGAAGGGAGGGTTGGAAAGGTATCAGCCCCTGCGCCAGGTGGTGCCTTGCGCACCATCTTCGAGGAGGATTCCCGCCTCTTGCAGCGCGTCTCTGATGCGGTCTGCCTCGGCCCAATCCTTGCTGACGCGAGCATCGATACGCTGCTGGATCATGGCGTCAATCTCATCGTCCCTGAGTCCACCATCTGCGCCTGGTTCTCCCCCCTTGAGATAGCGTTCCGGATCATCCTGCAGAATACCCAGCACACCGCCCAGACGACACAGCTCTGCTGCCAGACCTGCTGCCGCAGCCTGATCGCTGTCACGCAGCCTGTTGATTTCCCGCACCATGTCAAACAACACAGCCAGCGCTTCAGGGGTGTTGAAGTCATCGTCCATTGCATCATGAAAACGCTGGCTGAAGGCTTCCGCGCCAACCGGCTCCATCTGAGGCAAGTCACGCAGGGCAGTGTAGAAACGGGTCAATGCGCCCCGGGCATTATCGAGGTGCTCGCTATCGTAGTTGAGAGGACTGCGATATTGGCTGGTGAGGATGAAGTAACGCACCTCTTCTGCCTGATAACGCGCCAGAATCTCACGCACGGTAAAGAAGTTACCCAGTGATTTGGACATCTTCTCGTCGTTGATGCGAACAAAACCGTTGTGCATCCAATATTTCACGAACGGGTGGCCGGTCGCGCCCTCTGACTGGGCGATCTCGTTTTCATGATGGGGGAAGGTCAGATCGGCACCACCACCGTGGATATCAAAGGTATCGCCCAAGGCGGTGCAGGACATGGCAGAGCACTCGATATGCCAGCCCGGACGCCCCTGTCCCCAGGGAGAATCCCATGCCGGCTCACTTGGCTTGGCCGCCTTCCAGAGGGCGAAATCCAGCGGATCGCGCTTGGCATCCCCCGGCTCGACACGAGCCCCCGATTCCAGATCATCGATCGACTTGCCCGACAGTTTTCCGTACCCGGCAAAACTGCGCACGCTGTAATAAACATCGCCATTATCCGCCACATAGGCGTGATCCTTGGCGATCAATTTTTCGATCATGGCAAGAATCTCACTCATATGGCCAGTGGCCCTGGGCTCATCATCCGGCGGTTGAATGCCCAATGCATCCGAATCCTCATGCATAGCCAAAATAAAGCGGTCGGTCAGATCCATGAAAGGCTCGCCATTCTCATTGGCACGGGCGATGATCTTGTCGTCGATATCAGTGATATTCCGAATGTAGGTAACATCGTAGCCGAGATGACGGAAGTAGCGGGCCACCACATCGAATACCACCATCACCCGCGCATGCCCCAGATGGCAGAGGTCGTAGACGGTCATACCGCAGACATACATCCGCACCTTGCCCGCTTCCAGGGGTTCAAACGTTTCTTTGCGGTTGTTGAGGTCGTTGTAGATCTTGAGCATGACTGGCCCGCTACCTTATAGAGTGTCTGCGAAATGCGCGCATGGTAGCGAAAACCTGCCCGCTTCACAAAACAGAGAGGCAGAGAGACAACCGGCAACTCATGCCGATGTGGATTGTCGCGACGAAATCAGACCTTGAACTGATTGACCATCTGATCCAGTTGTCCGGCGATAGCGGCAACTTTTTCACTGGTCTCGGAGGTACTCTGCGCCCCTTTTGCGGTGCGGTCCGTGACATCACTGATGGCAAGGATGCTGTTGTTGATTCCCACAACCATCGCAGACTGCTCTTCCGAGGCTGTAGCGATGCGGGCATTGATATCGGTGATTTCATCAACGGCCAGGGTAATCTCATCCAATGCTGTCCCTGCACGCGCAGCGTCCCCGACACTCTGCAACGCCTCCTTTCCGCCCTCCTGCATCACAGTCACAGCCTGGTTTGTGGCGCTATCGAGATGTTCGATGCTGACCCGGATCTCCCGGGTTGCCTCCTGGGTTCTCTGTGCGAGATTACGCACCTCATCGGCCACCACCGCGAAACCCCGTCCCTGCTCACCCGCCCTGGCCGCCTCAATGGCGGCATTGAGCGCCAGCAGGTTGGTCTGCTCCGCAATACCCGTGATCGTCGCTAAAACCTGCCCGATACTCTGGGTATCTCCTGCGAGTTTCTGCACTACCTCTGACGCCTTGGCGACGCGATTTGAGAGATTGTTGATCGACGCGGAGACCTCTGACACCACGTTTTTGCCACCGGCTGCATGTTCACGAACACTTTTTGCCGTTTTCGCAGCACCCGCGGCGTTCCTGGCCACGTCTTCGGCTGCGGTCGCCATCTCGCCAATAGCGATTTTCAACTGATGCGTCTGGGTTCCCTGCTCGGAGAAATCCTCACGGCTTGAAACGGATACCTGAGCCAACTCATCGGAAGAGAGCGCCAGAGCATCCATCGTGGTACTGAGTTCATGGATGGTGGGCTGAAAGCGGTTGAGCATATCGTTCACTGCCTTGCCGACATAGTGAAATTCATCATGCGCACCACTTGCCACCCGGGGACGCAGGTCGGCATGTTGACCGATCTCCTCCATGGTCATACGCAGATGGCTCAGGGGAGAGATAACGACTTTGTGGATGATCAGACTGACAATACCCAGACCAATCAACAGGATCATCAGGTTTATCCCGGCGCCAATCCAGAGTTCCCGCTCGATTGCCGCATCCCGTTTGGCCAGGGAAAGGCTCACGCGGCCCGCACCAAGTACAGTACCCTCCGGCAGCGCATGGCAGGTCAGGCAGTTGGTACCGTTGTGACTGGATTCCGCAAAAAAAGGCTGGATGACGGTGAGCACTCTGGCCCCATCAACCTTTTTCAGCTCTACGATGCGCTCTCCCACCAATGCCCGCTTAGCGAGATCATCGGTTGGCTTTTCGATGTCAAAGCCGGGACCATAGACCTTACTGACCGCCTCTCCCCTGAGCATACGGACATCGATAACCTCTTCGCGGGACAAAATCTTCTCCCGCAACATCTCCCGATTGGCCATGGTGCCGGTAAACATCATGGCATTCATGCTATCCAGATAACCGTTTAGCACATCGGTCATCTGGGTTTCGGCGGAACGCAGAAGCTGAGCTTTCTGCTGATAGGCCGAATAGACCGTGGCAATTGCCATGATAAGCAGGAATATCAGGGCCATGGCAGGCACGATTTTCCATTGGACAGAAATATAACGAGACATGCTCAAATCATCCGAAATACGCAGGCGTAGGGCGCATTAATAAATCAATCAATACGATTTAATTCGGCATCCCCCAAGAAAACTTGAAGTTTTTTGTTAATACCAGCCATTCGGGTGGCATACCGGGAAAATGTGCCTGTTTTCTACCAACAGTTTGTCAAGAAGGCGACCGGTAGGATGATCCCCCAGCCGGAAAGGTCTTTTTCCCGCCTGAGAGAAGCTATATCATTGGTCCCTTCAAATTTTCAGTTTTAACGGGGCATCGCTTCATGAAGCAATTATTTTTCAAAACACTACTCACTCTGCTGCTGACAGGCACCTTTGCAAATATTGCAGTGGCGGAGACGGTCCGGGTCATGATGGAGACCAGTCAGGGAAATATCCTGTTGGCGCTGGATCGTGAAAAAGCGCCAAAAACTGTCGACAACTTTGTCCAGTATGTGGAAGACGGCTTCTTCAATGGCACCATCTTCCACCGTGTTATCAAAGACTTCATGATCCAAGGTGGCGGTTTTACCAGCGATATGGCTAGAAAAAAGCCCCGTGATCCGGTCTCCAACGAAGCCAAGAATGGTCTGAAAAACAAACGCGGCAGCATCGCCATGGCCCGCACCAGCGATCCCCACTCGGCCACCGCCCAGTTCTTCATCAACCACAAGGACAACACCCCCCTCGATTACCCCAGCTTTGACGGTTGGGGTTACGCGGTTTTCGGAGAAGTGGTTGAAGGCATGGACGTGGTGGACAGCATTGCATCGCAACCGACCGGTTTCAAAAGCGGCATGCGTGATGTGCCCAACACTCCGATCGTCATCGAAAAGGTCAGCGTGGTTAAATAATATCTGACCCGGCACAATTTCAACCTAAACAGACAGGCAATTTACATGATTACATTGACCACCAACCTCGGCCCTATCGTCATCGAGCTGGATGAAGAGAACGCACCCAACACCTGCGCCAACTTCAAGCAGTATGTCGAGGATGGCTTTTTCGACGGCACCATCTTCCACCGGGTCATCGGCAACTTCATGATCCAGGGTGGCGGGTTCCTGCCGGGCATGGTCCAGAAGCAGACCCGCGATCCGATCGAAAACGAGGCGAAAAACGGACTCTCCAACGAGATCGGCTCCATCGCCATGGCCCGCACCGGAGACCCCCACTCCGCCACCGCCCAGTTCTTTATCAATGTCGCGAACAATAGCTTCCTCGACCATCCGGGACAGGACGGCTGGGGCTACTGCGTCTTCGCCAAGGTGGTCTCCGGCATGGACGTGATCGACAAGATCAAGGGCGTTGACACCACCATGAACTCTGGCCACCAGGATGTTCCGGCGGAAGATATCGTCATCGAGAAGGCGGAAATCACCGACTAAGCGTCGGCTACTGAGTAGTTCGTAGGAGCGGCGGGGCGCCGCTCCTACCGACCAGGGCCACCGCATTAAAACCTGTTTAAATGCAATGAACTAGGCGATCATTACGAGAAACAACATCAGGAGTTTCTCATGACCGCCAGCATAGTAGAGCATTTTTCCTCCCTAACTGACCCA
>JAESPE010000129.1 GCA_016756835.1 gamma proteobacterium endosymbiont of Lamellibrachia anaximandri
TCTCAGAACGGGGGCAGGATGCTCTACCCTCAAATCCCAGACAAATTTCCTCTATCGCAATGAATCCGCTATATTTCTACCCACAAATTTTCCTGAAGAGCCCAAAGTTTTTGCATTTTCATGCTAATGATATACGGAAGCTATTTAATCACTGGCTAGCAGTTTTATAGGAGGCTCTATGAAAAGCAAGAAAGCCAGCACATTGCTAATTGTTTTGATTATCGTGATGAGTGCGTGGGCCACTCCAGTATATACGGCTGAAATCCCACAGGCACAGCCAGATAAAGGACTGATTGTATTCTACCGGCTGGATAAATTCGGGGGCAAGGCAATCCGCTTCAATATAAATCATCCAGGTGGTGCGATCGGGCAACTATTGAGTGGAACACTCCTCTATAAATATTTCGACCCTGGTGCACAAACTTTCTACTCGCAGGTAATATCACAAGATGCGATCATCGTGAATGTAGAGGCAGGAAAAATCTATTACGTCAGAGGTGATGTCAAGATGGGCTTACTTGCTGGACGACCCAATTTCACCTAAATGTCAGAATCTCAAGCTCGATCAGAAATAGCGAAGCTGAAATAGCACAAAAATTCGGATCAATATCGAAATTCTTGAAGGGGCATATGTCTTTTCGAAAACAAAACTTAGCAAGGGAAGACGTAGGACGACTTGCTTTTGTACCATGGCTCCGTGGATCGCCATAGCAATTAGCTGTAAAAGGACTGGCTAGGCTCCGAGTTTTGGATGTGCGTAACACAAGAGCAATAAAAAACCCGCTAAGTCACTGAAACTTAACGGGTTATTATGTATGGTGCCGAGGAGAGGACTTGAACCTCCACGGGGTTGCCCCCACATGCACCTGAAGCATGCGTGTCTACCAATTTCACCACCTCGGCTAAAGAGGATTCTAAACGACTGTGCCGTCTGGAGAGCGCGAACTTTACCGATAGATGGTTGGAGTGTCAACTTTTGAGGGGTAGATTCGGCCTCGATTGGATTGGGCCGTTTGCTGTGCTAGGTTGCTTTCGTTTCAGGGCAGATTATCAGGTGATCCGGTCTAATGGGTATTCATAACAGTGGGGTACTTCCTTTTCTCCATGCATTGATGTTTCTACTTTTTGCAGGGACAGTTTCTGCGACCTCCAAGACGCTCATTCTTGAAGGAAACCTTGTCCAGGGAGGGATGGCAATCGGCCACGTGTCGCCAGGCGAAAAAGTCTCCGTAAACGGCATAGGGGTTCGGGTTTCGGCTGACGGTGTGTTTGTGCTCGGTTTTGGCCGGGATGCGGCCCTGGAAAATCGTGTCGATGTGACGGGCAGTGATGGGCGTAAGCGGACTAAACTGGTCAAGATCGGCAAACGCACCTACAAAATCCAGCGTATTGATGGTTTGCCGCAGAAGAAGGTAACCCCGCCGAAGATGGATTGGGCACGGATCAAGAAAGAGAATGCGATGGTGAAGCAGGCACGCAAGCTGGATGATCCACGTACCGATTTTCTGGGTGGATTCGTCTGGCCCGTGAAAGGTCGAATCAGTGGGGTCTACGGGAGTCAACGCGTCCTCAATGGTACGCCGAAACGTCCTCATATGGGGGTCGATGTGGCCGCATCTACTGGAACCAAGGTGGTAGCACCTGCGGATGGCGTGGTCACGCTGGTGCATAATGATATGTTCTATTCCGGCGGCACCCTGCTGGTCGACCATGGCCATGGTCTGACCTCTTCGTTCCTGCATCTGAGCCGGATTCTTGTAAAGAAAGGGAGTAAAGTCCAACAGGGGGATATTATTGCTGAGGTTGGCTCGACTGGCCGGGCTACTGGTCCCCATCTGCATTGGGGGTTGAACCTGTTTGGAACCCGCCTCGATCCCCAGTTAGTCGCCGGCGCAATGGCGAAAAAATGAGTGGCAACGGTCTTCAGTGCAGAAGACTTACGTTGATCCCCTAATGCAATATAATGGCTGTTTTTGTCGGCTCTCTGTGATCCGAATTTCTCTAGGAATGGAACTGAAGATGAAAAAAAACCGGTTGGTTTTCCCTCTCTTGTCCGTGCTGTTGGCGATGCCGCTACAGGCTCGGGATTTGATGGACGTATACAATCTGGCACTGGTCAATGATCCGCAGCTCCAAGAAGCAAAGGAACGGCTGGAGTCGGTGCGCCAAGGCAAGGTGCAGGCGCGTGCGAGACTGCTTCCCACGATCAGCTTGGGAGGGGAAATCGATGGAGTAAGACGTGATGTGAAGACCTCTCCAACAGGCGGTGTGGGTACCAGTAGCTATAGTGATAAGAGTCTGGGACTGAACCTCTCCCAGCCGCTTTATCATCGCGATTACTGGATTCAGCTTGAGCAGGCGGATCACTCCATCGCACAGTCGGAAGCGGAGTATGCAGCTGCCCAGATCGACCTGATGGTGCGTAGCTCATCCGCCTATTTCGATATTCTGGCGGCGCAGGATATCCTGCGGGTGGCCAAGGCCCAGACTGAAGCCAACGCCCGCCAGCTTGATCAGGCAACACAACGTTTCGATGTGGGGTTGATTGCCATTACCGATGTGCATGAGGCCCAAGCATCCCATGACGGCGCCAGGGCAGAGGAGATTGCCGCCGAGAACGCAGTGGACAATGCTTGGGAGGCGCTGTTTGAGATTATTGGTCAGGCTCCCCAGGAGGCACTGGCCGAGCTGGGTGAGAAGCTGAAACTCGATCCGCCGACCCCCACTACCCTGCAGGCGTGGTCCGATACGGCCCAAGCGCAAAACTACACCATTATCGCCGCCCGTAATGGGTTGGAGAGCACGCGTAAAAATATTGAAGTCTTTCGCTCCGGCCACTACCCGACCCTGGATCTGGTGGGAGGGTACGATATGTTCCGCACAAATAACGACTTCGGCTCCGAAGCAGATACCGGCAAGATTGGTGTGCAGTTGCAACTGCCAATTTATGCCGGCGGATCGGTTAGCTCCCGGACAGAACAGGCCCGGAGTGATTTCCGTGCTGCCCAGCTGGTTCTGGATCAGAGTCAGCGCGCAGTGAATCGGCAGGTGCGCGATGCTTATCGGGGTGTGCTCTCCACCATAAGCCGGGTGGGAGCCCTCAAGGCTGCGACGGTCTCTGCCAAGAGCGCGCTGGACTCCACTCAGGCGGGTTATGAGGTCGGCACCCGAACCATCGTTGATGTGCTGAATGTGCAACGCAATCTCTTTTCAGCCCAGACAGACTATGCAGGTTCACGCTACGATTACATCCTCAATGGTTTGCAGTTGAAGCAGGCGGCCGGCAATTTGACCCAGTCCGATCTGGAAGGTATCAACGCTTGGTTGGAGCGATAGTCGAATGTCCGGCAACAGCTTCGGCAAACTCTTTACCATAACCTCGTTTGGCGAGAGCCACGGGCCGGCGATCGGCTGTATTGTCGATGGCTGTCCTCCCGGCCTTGAATTGTCCGAGGCGGATATGCAACGGGATCTCGACCGCAGAAAACCGGGTACATCGCGTCACACCACGCAACGTCGTGAAGCGGACGAGGTGCAGATACTATCCGGCGTATTTGAGGGTAAGACCACCGGTACCCCAATTGGCCTGATCATCCACAATACGGATCAGCGTTCCAAGGACTACTCGGAAATTATGGATCGTTTTCGTCCGGGACATGCTGACTACACCTATACCCAGAAATACGGTTTTCGTGACTACCGGGGCGGCGGACGCTCGTCGGCGCGGGAGACGGCCATGCGCGTGGCTGCCGGCGGCATTGCGAAGAAGTATCTCAAAACGCGTTATGGCATTGAGATTCGCGGTTATCTGGCACAGCTCGGTCCCATCAAACCGGAGAAGTTTGTTTGGAATGATGTGTATGAAAACGCCTTTTTTTGTCCCGACCTATACAAGGTACCGGAACTTGAGGCCTATATGGATGAACTGCGCCAGGAGGGGAACTCCATCGGTGCGCGGATCAATGTGGTTGCCACCGGCGTACCGCCAGGCCTGGGTGAACCGATTTTCGACCGCCTTGATGCCGAGATCGCCCATGCGATGATGAGCATCAACGCGGTGAAGGGCGTGGAGATCGGTGACGGATTCGCCTGTGTGGAACAGAAGGGTACCGAGCATCGGGACGAGATGACGCCGGATGGTTTCAGCAGCAATCATGCAGGTGGTGTGTTGGGCGGCATCTCAAGCGGCCAGGATATCCTCGCCAGCATTGCTCTTAAACCCACTTCGAGCCTGCGTCTTCCGGGACACACGGTGAACAAAGAAGGCGATCCGGTCGAGGTGGTCACCAAGGGGCGTCATGACCCTTGTGTCGGGATTCGCGCAACTCCCATCGCTGAGGCGATGATGGCGATGGTGCTGATGGACCATATGTTGCGCCATCGTGGACAGAATATGGACGTGCATTCGGATACGCCTGTTATTTAATGCCGTACTGGCGCCTTTCCGGTTTCTATCTCTTCTACTTCGCCTCGCTCGGGGCGCTGTTGCCGTTCTGGGGACTCTATCTAAAGGACCGTGGTTTCGCTCCCTCGGAGATCGGGGAGTTGATGGCAGTGATCATGTTTACCAAACTGGTCGCGCCCAATGTCTGGGGCTGGATTGCCGATCATACGGGGCGGCGGATGCCCATCGTCCGTCTTGCATCATTGCTGGCACTGATCACCTTTGGCGGGGTCTTCTACGCTGAAGGGTTCTGGATGCTGGCGCTCGTGATGATGCTGTTCAGTTTCTTCTGGAACGCGTCGCTGCCCCAGTTTGAAGCTGTGACCCTCAGTTATCTGGGCGACCAAATACAGCAGTACAGCCGTGTACGTCTCTGGGGTTCCATCGGTTTTATCATTGCGGTAGTCGGGCTCGGTTATCTCATCGATCAGATGGAGGTTGGACTGGTGCCGATGGTGGTGTTGGTGCTCTATCTTGGTCTCTGGCTAAACAGTCTCGTGGTGCCGGAGCAGGGCGCAAGGATGCCCCATCATGAACAGGGTTCGATACTGGCAGTAATGAAACGCAAGGAGGTCATTGCATTTCTGGCCGCCTGCTTCCTCATGCAGGCGAGTCACAGTGCCTACTACGCCTTCTACTCGATCTACATGGAAGAACACGGTTATTCCAGCACCCTCATCGGCCAGCTCTGGGCGCTGGGAGTGGTTGCTGAAGTCCTGATATTTCTTGTGATGCACCGGCTGTTGCATCGCTGGGGTGCACGCAAGGTGGTAATCGCAAGCCTGCTCATTGCCGTCGTACGCTGGGTTATCGTCGGTAGCGCACCAGACCAGTTGTTCCTGGTATTGCTTGCCCAAGTTATGCATGCAGCCACCTTTGGTACCTTTCACGCTGCGGCTATCCACCTGGTCCACCACTTTTTTGTCGGCAAGCATCAGGGACGGGGACAGGCTCTCTATAGCAGCATTAGTTTTGGTGGCGGCGGTGCCTTCGGCAGTCTGCTCAGTGGATATCTCTGGACTGGCATCGGACCGGGACCCACCTATTGGGTGGCGGCGGGTTATGCGCTTCTGGCGATGTTGATCGTTTGGCGTTGGCTCAATCATGAAGCAGCCTGATTCAGGCCCACTGGAACTGCCGGTCACGTCTCTGGATGGGACAGTGACGGATATGCAACTGGTCAAAACCCCGCAACGTCTGGAATTGCATCAGACATCGGGCGGTGGCGTGCTCTATATCGATTTTGTCTTCGGCAAAAGCGCGCACCGACGTCAGTTTGGCGGTGGCCGGGGACAACCGTTGGCCAGAGCGGTCGGACTTAAAAAAGGGCTGAATCCAACAGTGTTGGACGTTACTGCAGGGCTTGGTCGGGATGCGTTTGTATTGGCAACATTAGGTTGTAAAGTTCAGCTGGTTGAACGCTCTCCCGTTATCGCCGCTTTGTTGCAGGATGGCCTTGATCGTGCGTTGGAGGATGCAGCCGTCAGACAGATTGCTGCGCGGATGGAACTGTTTTCGGCCGATGCCATTATATTCATGCGGGGCTTGAAAGAGGCGTACAGACCGGAGGTGGTCTACCTGGATCCGATGTATCCTCACCGTAAGAAATCGGCCCTGGTGAAAAAGGAGATGCGGGTCTTTCGCTCCCTTGTGGGTGATGATCCGGATGCGGCTGAATTGTTGCATGCTGCGCGGGAGTGCGCCATCGCCAGGGTGGTGGTGAAACGTCCGGCCAAGGCGGATTTTCTTGGTGAAGCCGAGCCAACCATGTCGATCAAAAGCCCGAACACCCGTTACGATGTCTATATCAAACGAGGGCTACAAACGGTTGATTGAGATGGCGCATTTCAGCACTCCCTTTGGTAAGTTTTTACTCAGCCGCTATCCAAAGCGCAAGAAAGAAACCCTGCGCGCCTGGGATGCAGCGGATGAGTATCTTCTTAGCTTTCTCGCCGAAAAGGATCTGCTTTCTCAAAGTAGCAAAATTCTGATTCTGAACGATAGCTTTGGCGCACTGGGGACGGCCTTGGCGTTGTTCTCACCAGTCAGTCAGGGTGATTCCTTTATCGCTGAAGAGGCTACAAGAGTGAATTTATCTGCCAATGGATTGCCGGTAGATGCGGTAACCATCATCGATTCACTCCAAACCCACCGAACCCACTACGATCTGGTGCTGGTCAGAGTCACCAAGACACTCGCGCTGCTGGAGGATGAACTGATTCGGCTGCGACCGTTTCTGGCGGAGGACTGCCGTGTTATCGGATGTGGCATGGTGAAGCAGATCCACAGCTCCACTCTGAAACTTTTTGAGTCGATTTTCGGGCCGACCAGAACCTCTCTGGCAAAGAAGAAGGCGCGCCTGATCTTTTCCGAGCCGGATGCGATACTGCGGATGTCTCCTTCGCCCTATCCGGTCTCTTATCAGTTGGAAGACAGCACATTCCAACTGATCAACCATGCAAATGTTTTCTCCCGTGACAGACTCGATATCGGCACCCGGCTCTTGCTGCAACAAATTCCGGCGCAGGGGTTGTCAGAGATTGTGGATCTGGGTTGCGGTAACGGTGTGGTTGGTCTCATTGCGGCTGAAAGAAATCCTAATGCAACGATCCACTTTGTGGACGAGTCCTATATGGCGGTTGCCAGCGCGAAGGCGACCTTTGAAGCTTCTGGTCTGCAAAACAGTGTGGTGTATAAAGTAGGGGATGCGCTAAGTGATTTTGCACAGGAAACAGTTGATATGGTTCTTTGCAATCCCCCCTTTCACCAACAACAGGTGGTGGGTGATTTCATCGCCTGGCGTATGTTCAGTCAGGCCATGAAGGTATTGAAGAGTGGGGGAGAGCTGCGTATCGTCGGTAACCGCCACCTCAACTACCACTCCAAACTGAAACGTCTGTTCGGTAATGTGGAACAAATCTCCGCTAACCAAAAATTCGTCATACTGCGGGCTGTGAAACGATAATCCGTCTCCATCTGGATGGCGGCGCGGTTAAATCGGTTTCGCGTCGCGAAAGCAAATTTCTATTGCCTATCCCTTATCCTTTGCCTTATGGCTGTAATTAGAGTGTCTGGATTGAAGGGCTTGGTCACGTGTTCGACCATGCCGGCTGCGAGGCACTTTTCCCGCTCTTCTGCCAGCGCATGGGCCGTGAGACCTATCACCGGTAGCGTAGGGGCCATTTCAAGAATACGGCGGGTTGCTTCGTAGCCATCCATCACCGGCATCTGTATGTCCATCAGCACTATATCAAAGGCGGTTACCCCTAGTTCTTCCAAATGTTCGAGGGCCAACTGGCCGTTCTCGGCAAAGATTACATGGGCTCCCTCGTTTTCCAGCATATCCTCGAGGATTATCCGGTTGATCTCTATGTCTTCCGCCGCCAGTACACGTATACCTTCAAGCTGTACGCCCTGGGTTTCTGTACTCTCTGTCTTGTGTTGGATAGGAGTAACTTCGACCAAGGGCAAGTGCAAGGTAAAGGCGCTACCCTTACCAAGCCGGCTTTCCACATTGATTTTACCGTTCATCAAGTGGGCTAGATTGCTACTGATGGCCAAACCCAAACCGGTGCCACCAAACTTGCGTGTCGTAGAAGCATCTGCCTGGTTAAACGGCGTAAAGAGGTGTTCAAGTTGCTCCTCATTCATACCGATGCCTGAATCGGTTACACGAAACAAAATACCAACTTTTTCACGCTCGATTCGAATTCGTACTTCACCCTGTTCTGTAAACTTGATCGCATTGGATAGCAGGTTGACCAGGATCTGCTCCAGGCGTAGCGCATCACCATTGACCCAGGCTGGCAGGTCCTGTGCAGCGTTAACATGCAGTGATAACGCCTTCGTTTTTGTCTGTTCTCCAATCAGGTTGATCGCATCTTTCACCGAGCCCATTAACTTGAAGGGGTGGTTCACCACCGGCAGCATGCCTGCTTCAATTTTTGAGAAGTCGAGAATGTCGTTGACCACGCGCAACAGATGCTGACCGGAGTCGGTAATCCGGGCAAAGGTTTGCTGTGCCTTCTCCAATGAGAGTCCGCTCTCGCCCATCCGGGCCAGACCCAGCACACCATTGAGTGGCGTACGAATTTCGTGGCTCATGTTGGCAAGGAACTGGCTCTTCGCCTGCGCTGCGGCCTCTGCCTTCTCCTTCTCCAACTGGGCGTGTTCTGCTGTCCTGCGATCAGAGATATCTTCCTGGATCAGCACGACTTCACGCAACTTATCGTCGTCGCCATACAGCGGATAGATAAAGGTACGTACCCACAGCTTGCCCTGCTGGTTGGGCACTTGGGATACGTTTGCCTTGTTGTACTCATGTGCTGGAATTTCAACAATTTCACCGGCAAAGGCCTTTTCGATAACCGGCATGATGCCTTGCTCAATCAGTTCTTTGTCCTGAAGCAGATTGTAGTTTTCCAGCGCCGAGAACGGTACGCCCCACAGTTTCTCCCACGCTGCCAGCCATGGAGAGCGAAGCGAAGGCTGGTAGTCCCCGGTAGCCGCGAGGCCGCACTGCTTACCCGGCGTGCCTTGCGCCAGAGGGGAAGCAAAGTAGGCATCCGAGCGC
>JAESPE010000013.1 GCA_016756835.1 gamma proteobacterium endosymbiont of Lamellibrachia anaximandri
GACACGATCTGGGAACCGAGTGAGACGTTTACCCTGACCCTCTCCAACCCGGTTGATGCCACCCTGGGCTTGGCCACTGCGACAGTGACCATCGACGATGACGATCCACGCAATGCGGGGATTCTAAACCTGAGTACCGCAACGGAGAGCGTCGCGGAGAATACCGCTGGCGGCATTACACTGACAGTAAGCCGCACCGGCGGTTCCGATGGCACGGTATCTGTTGACTACGCTACTGCTAACGGTACTGCTGCTTCACCAGATGACTACACTGCAGTCAGTGGCACGCTGGACTTCCTTGATGGTGAGACCAGCCAGACGATCCCACTGACCCTGACTGATGATGCGACCTGGGAGCCGAGTGAAGATTTCACCGTCACCCTGAGTAATGTGGTGGATGCCACCCTGGGCACCCAGACCAGCACCACGTTCACCATCACCGATGACGACGTCCGCAATGCGGGCACCCTGGATCTGAGCAATGCGACTGTCACCTTGTCGGAGGGCGGTCCCGCGATCACGGTGACGGTAGATCGCACCGGCGGTTCGGACGGCACGGTAACGGTCGACTACGCCACGGCAGATGGCACCGCTGCTGCAGCCAGTGATTACACTGCCCTCAACGGCACCCTGACCTTCCTCAATGGTGAACTGAGCAAGAGCCTGACCTTGAGCCCAACCAGTGACACGATCTGGGAACCGAGTGAGACGTTTACCCTGACCCTCTCCAACCCGGTTGATGCCACCCTGGGCTTGGCCACTGCGACAGTGACCATCGACGATGACGATCCACGCAATGCGGGGATTCTGAACCTGAGTACCGCAACGGAGAGCGTTGCGGAGAATGCGGCCGGTGGACTGACCTTGACGGTAGCCCGCACCGGCGGTTCCGATGGCACGGTATCTGTTGATTATGCGACGGCTGACGGCAGCGCGTTGCAACCGGGTGACTACACCCAGGCTACCGGTACGTTGACCTTCCTCGACGGCGAGTTGAGCAAGACGATCCCGCTGACCCTGACCAATGACATGGCCTGGGAGCCGAGTGAAGACTTCACGGTGACCCTCTCCAATCCAGTGGCGGCAAGCCTGGGCACCCAGACCAGTACCACGGTCACCATCACCGATGATGACACCCGCAATGCCGGTACCCTGGCCCTGAGCAATGCAACCGCAACCCTGTCGGAAGGTGGTCCCGCTATCACAGTGACCGTAGATCGTACGGGCGGCTCTGACGGCACGGTAACGGTCGACTATGCCACGGCAGATGTTACTGCCACTGCGCCGGGAGACTACACTGCGCTCAACGGTACACTGACCTTCCTCGAAGGGGAGATCAGTAAGACACTCACGCTGACTCCGACCAACGATGCGACTTGGGAGCCGAGTGAAGAGTTCACCTTGACCCTGAGCAATGTGGTGGATGCCACTCTGGGTACCCAGACCAGCACCACGGTAACCATCACCGATGACGATACACGGACTTCAGGCACCCTGGCCCTGAGCAGTGCGACTGTGACCCTGTCGGAGAGTGGTCCCGCTGTCACGCTGACTGTAGACCGCACCGGCGGCTCGGATGGTACGGTAACCGTTGACTATGCCACGGCAGATGGCACTGCCACCGCGGCCGGTGACTACACGGCTATTAGTGGTACGCTGACCTTCCTCAATGGAGAACTGAGCAAGAGCCTGACCTTGACTCCGGCCAATGATGCGACTTGGGAGCCGAGTGAGACCTTTACCCTGACTCTGGGTAATGTGGTTGATGCCAGTCTGGGCTTGTCCACCACCACGGTGACCATCGCCGATGATGACACCCGCAATGCCGGTACCCTGGCCCTGAGTACCGCTACGGAGAGCGTTGCGGAGAATGCCGCTGGAGGCATTACGCTGACGGTAAGCCGCACCGGTGGCACCGATGGTCCGGTATCTGTTGACTACGCCACTGCAAACGGTACAGCCGCTTCACCTGGTGACTACACTGCGACCAGTGGCACGTTAAACTTCCTGCATGGGGAGACCAGCAAGACGATCCCGCTGACCCTGACCAACGACACGACCTGGGAGCCGAGTGAAGAGTTCACCGTCACCCTGAGCAATGTGGTGGATGCCACCCTTGGCGCCCAGACCAGCACCACGGTAACCATCACCGATGACGATACCCGCAATGCCGGCATCCTGGCCCTGAACAGCACTACAGTGGCCCTGCCGGAGAGCGGTCCGGCGGTGATTATGACCGTGAGCCGCACCGGTGGTTCGGATGGTACCGTGACGGTGGACTATGCCACGACCGATGGTTCCGCCACCGCGCCTGGTGATTACACTGCCATCAGTGGCACCCTGATCTTCCTCAACGGAGAGACCAGCAAGACAGTCACACTGACTCCCATCAATGACACGACCTGGGAGCCGAGTGAAGATTTCATCCTGACCCTCTCCAACCCGGTGGATGCCATCCTGGGTACCCAGACCAGCACTACGGTAACTATCACCGATGACGATCCCCGTCATGCTGGTACCCTGGCCCTGAGCAGCCCCACAGCAACCCTGTCCGAAGGTGGTCCCGCTATCACGTTGACGGTAGATCGCACCGGCGGCTCGGACGGCACGGTATCCGTTGATTATGAAACAATGGATGGAACAGCTACAGCACCGGGTGACTACACGGCAATCAACGGCACCCTGACCTTCCTTGATGGTGAACTGAGCAAGACTCTCTCACTCACCCCAACCGGCGATGCTGTTTGGGAGCCGAGTGAAGACTTCACCCTTAATCTCTCCAACCCGGTTGATGCCACTTTGGGCGGACAGACCAGCACCACGGTAACCATCGCCGATGACGACACCCGCAATGCAGGCACCCTGGCCCTGAACAGCACTACAGTGGCCCTGCCGGAGAGCGGTCCTGCGGTGATTATGACCGTGAACCGCACTGGCGGATCAGACGGCACGGTGACGGTGGACTATGCCACGACGGATGGTACCGCCACCGCGCCTGGTGACTACACTGCCATCAGCGGCACCCTGACCTTCCTCAACGGAGAGACCAGCAAGACAGTCACGCTGACTCCCATCGATGACACGACTTGGGAGCCGAGTGAAGACTTCACCCTGACCCTCTCCAATCCGGTGGATGCCACCTTGGGTGTGGCCACTGCCACAGTGACCATTAGCGATGACGATACACGGACTTCAGGTACCCTGGCCCTGAGCAGTGCGACTGTGACCCTGTCGGAGAGTGGTCCCGCTGTCACGCTGACTGTAGACCGCACCGGCGGCTCGGATGGTACGGTAACCGTTGACTATGCCACGGCAGATGGCACTGCCACCGCGGCCGGTGACTACACGGCTATTAGTGGTACGCTGACCTTCCTCGATGGAGAACTGAGCAAGAGCCTGACCTTGACTCCGGCCAATGATGCGACTTGGGAGCCGAGTGAAGACTTCACCCTTAATCTCTCCAACCCGGTGGAAGCATCCCTGGGCCTGGCCACTGCGACAGTGACCATCACCGATGACGATACGCGGAATGCAGGCACCCTGGCCCTGAACAACACTACAGTGGCCCTGCCGGAGAGCGGTCCGGCGGTGATAATGACCGTGAACCGCACTGGCGGATCAGACGGTACGGTAAGCGTTGACTACGCCACGACGGATGGTACCGCCACCGCGCCTGGTGACTACACTGCCATCAGCGGCACCCTGACCTTCCTCAACGGAGAGACCAGCAAGACAGTCACGCTGACTCCCATCGATGACACGACTTGGGAGCCGAGTGAAGACTTCACCCTGACCCTCTCCAATCCGGTGGATGCCACCTTGGGCCTGGCCACTGCGACAGTGACCATCACCGATGATGATCCACGCAGTGCCGGTACCCTGGACCTGAGCAGCACCACTGCTACCCTGTCCGAGAGTGGTCCCGCTGTTACGCTGACCGTGGACCGCACCGGTGGTTCGGACGGTACGGTAAGCGTTGACTATGCCACGACGGATGGCACCGCCACCGCGCCTGGTGACTACACGGCTCTCAGCGGCACCTTGACCTTCCTTGACGGTGAACTGAGCAAGACAGTCACACTGACACCAATCGATGACACGATCCCAGAGTCGAGTGAGACCTTCACTCTGAATCTCTCCAATCCGGTGGATGCTGTCTTGGGTCTGGCCTCAGCCTCTGTGACCATCACCGATGACGATGACGGGGTTGCCCCGGTCATCACGATTCAGGAGCCGGTGATTTCCGTTCCTTCAACGGGGCCGTTCACTTCGGTTGATCTTGGGGTGGTGACAGCGGTCGATGATGTCGATGGTGCTGTGACTCCAGTGGCTGATCTGACAGGGCCGTTTGCTCCGGGACGTCATCTGATCACCTGGCGCGCTATGGACAGCAGTTCAAATATGGCCTCTGAAGTCCAGACTGTTGATGTCCTGCCCATGGTCAATTTCGGTATCGACCAGCTGGCAAATCCGGGATCGACGGTTGATATCCCCGTCTTTCTCAACGGCGATGCGCCCGAGTATCCGGTAGTGATCGACTATCAGATCACGGACTTTGACGCGGCCGACGGGACAGTGGCGCAAACTACTGGATCAGTAAACATCGCCGCCGCAGTGCCTTCGAATCAGGCGAATATTCAATATCTGATTCAGAATGCCGGTGTCGCCAGGGTAGAGGTTACGTTGCTGAATACGGGTGCCAATGCCACCTTCGGTGCGAATAACGTGCATACCATCAATGTGAATGTGACAGAGATGAACCTGCCTCCTGTGGTCAGCATTACCGGATCGCAGAACAATACGACCACAGCCACGGTATTTGCTGATGCGGGCCAAGTGACAGTCACTGCCGTAGTGAACGATCCTAATCCGGCTGACACCCACGTTTACGACTGGAGTCAAAGCGATAACGGACTGGCTCTACAGCTTGGAGCGCAACCCAATACCGTTGTCTTTGATCCGTCGGGTTTGATTGAGGGAACCTACAAGGTGGTGGTCAGTGTGACCGATTCCGCCGGCGATACCACCACGGTGGATAAGTCGGTCAGAGTGCGTGCATCTGCCCTGATTTTCGACGACGACGATTCCGACTCCGACAGCGATGGTGTCAGCGACTTTGATGAAGGCGATGAAGATGAGGATGAAGACGGTATCCCGGATTATCTCGATCCTCATGACGACGACTATATTCTCGCCGGTCAGAATGGAGATCCTGATGACTTCCTGCTGATCACAGAGCCTGGTCTTAAGCTGGAGCTCTCCGAGGAGAAGATCAGAGATGAAGACTACTCTGCCGATCTGGATGAGCAGGAGTTCATCGATAGGGAGAACAGTTCCGGTGGTGGCGTCGGAGATCCTCAGGATACCCACACTCATGTGGGCGGCATCTTCGAGTTTGAAATCGAAGGACTTGCCTATGTCGGTCAGTCGGTACGTATCGTCATACCTGTCCATGAGGCGATTCCCGCCAACGCGGTCTACCGCCTCTATACCGATGATGTGGGTTGGCACGATTTCGTGGTCGATGACAGAAACAGCGTCTCTTCAGCTTTGGGAGAATTGGGCATTTGCCCGGCTCCGGGGGATGCGACATATATTGCTGGACTGCATGAAGGGCACTTCTGCGTACAACTGCTGATCGAGGATGGAGGGCGCAATGATGCTGATCGTCGTGCCAACGGCGAGATTGAGGATCCCGGCGGCGTTGCCATCGTGCCCACTTCGACACCCACGACGCCCCAGACTTCTTCGGGTGGCGGTGGTGGCATCGGAGGTTGGTTATTGGTCTTGCTGCTAGGGGTATGGTTAAGGAACATCAGGAGAGAGTCGATGACAGGAATCAGATTGGGTGCGGTAAAATTGATGGGTGGCGGATTCAGGACGTTACTTTTGGCTGGACTATTGAGTTCCGGCATGGTCTCCACAGTGTCATCGGCAAACGGCCTGCTGTCTCTATACGAAGCGGGTGCGGATAGTGTCGCAGCAACCCTGAAACCGGACTGCGCCTTTCACGCCCAAGGGGAGGCGGCTGCCAAAGAGCGTGCGTTTCCCACTATCGTTGGCGGTGTTCGGAGCGAGGAAAATCAGCTCCGTTATCGTCAGGTAATCGCCAGTTCCAAGGGCTATAGTCGTACAGAGCATAATTACCGGATGCCGGAGCGTAAGCTGGTCTCCATGGATGGCCAGCCCACATCACTTGCTACTGAGCTGGAGGGTGACAAGCCGGTGATGCTGAATTTCATCTTCACCACATGCACCACTATCTGTCCCGTGTTGTCTGCAACCTTTAGCCAGGTTAGGGAGTCGTTGGGAGCCGAGAGCCGGAATGTGACAATGGTTTCGATCTCCATCGATCCGGAATATGATACGCCGGAGAGACTGAATGAGTATGCCCGTCTCTATGGAGCGGATGATCAATGGCGGTTTTTGACCGGCCGGGTTGAAGATATCATCGCTATCGAGAAGGCTTTTGATGCCTACCGGGGTACGAAGATGAGTCACGAACCCCTGACCTTCCTGCGGGCTGATGGAGATTCACCCTGGGTCAGGATTGAGGGAATTGCCAGTGCTGACGATATCGTCAAGGAGTATGAGCAACTGGTTTTACGTTGAAGAAGCCGCGAGATAACTTTTCTTGATGTATAAACCAACGCTGTTTTTTTCGCTGGGCCTGCTACCGCTATTACTGTTGATTCAGGCCCAATTTGTTTTGGCTGACGATGTGGATCCGAGAGAACTTGGCCGCAGGATGTTCTTGGAGGGGGTGCTGCCGTCTGGGAAGTCGATGACCGCTTATATTCAGGGTGACGTCAAGGTTACCGGCGAGCAGGTCAGGTGTGGCGCCTGCCACCGGCGTAGCGGCATGGGTTCCAGTGAGGGACAGCAAGTGGTGCCGGCAGTTACCGGTAAACTGCTCTATAACCCGTTACGAATCCCCACCAGCCGACCGCCGGCTGCACCGACATTGCGACCAGCCTACGATGACGAGACGCTGAAGGCAGCCCTCCTCAGAGGGGTCGATGCCAATGGTGCTGCGCTGGATCCCAATATGCCCCGTTATCTGCTGACGGAAGGGGAACTTGATGTTCTGCTCGAATACCTGAAGGGGTTGTCCAGTGAACCTTCACCTGGCGTCACCGAAACCGAGGTCCATTTTGCGACCATCGTATCCGATAGGCTACCGAAAGCGGATCGCAAGGCGTTGCTTGATGTCATGCGGGTTTTCTTCCAGCAGAAAAACACCGAAACCCGATACGAGAGTAAACGCTCAGCCAACCCGCCATGGCACAAGAAATGGATCATGGGTAACTATCGGAAGTGGCGTCACCACGTCTGGGAACTCAAAGGCGAGGAGAGCACCTGGCCGGAGCAACTGGCTGCACACTATCGCAGCCAGCCTGTCTTTGCGGTGATCAGCGGCGCGGTCAACGGAGACTGGCGGCCGATTCACGACTATTGCGAGGCTGAACAACTGCCATGTCTCTTCCCGACTACCGATCTTCCGGTGGATTCTGATCAGGATTTCTACTCCCTCTATTTTTCAAGAGGCGTGATCCTGGAAGGGGAGGGCGTGGCTCGTTATCTGCTGAATGCAGAGCCGGAAAGGAAAAAGATCGTCCAGCTCTATAATGGCACTGACCGATTGTCGAAGTCGGCCGCCGAAGCCTTCGCCGCGCAGTTGGAAAAGGCGGGTGTCGTTATTACGTCTATCGATGTGGATGCAGGGGATGGTGATGTGGATGCGATCTCCGCGAAGGGCAGGCCGGGAAGCGTGGCCGTTCTCTGGTTGTCCCATGAAGCCCTGCAGCCATACCAGCCTTGGCTGGAAGGTAAAAATGGACCTGAACAGATCTATCTCTCTACCACCCTCTACCGGGACCGGGCCAGTAGCCTGCCTGAGGGGTTGAAGGAGAAGACCCGATTTGTTCATCCCCATGAATTGCCGTCTCGTATGCGGCGGTTGCTTGTCAGGTCAACGGGATGGTTTCGGGCAAAGCGGATCTATGCGTCAGATCATCAGCGGATTCAGGCAAACGCCTTTTTCGCACTCAAGGCAGCGGGCGACGCCATGACACATATTCGGGGTTACTTCTTCAGGGACTACTTCATCGAGCGCATCGAACACATGGTCGATAATGCCCCGTATACCTCGGTCTATCCACGCATCAGCCTTGCCCCGGGGCAGCGTTTCCTCTCCAAAGGGTACTACATTGCCAGGGTGGCTGCGGGTGAACGGGGTCGACTTGTACCGCTCATGGAGTGGGGTACGCCCTGATTCTCCGTGCTTTGTGTGATAGTGTTTTTTTGTAGGAGCCGCGCCGCGCGGCGATGCCATGTCTTGAGTCTGGATCGCGGCGGGGCGCCGCTCCTGATTTACTGAGTTATGTAACTAATCTCGTTGAGGGTGGTCAGGGAGTCGTGCGATCTTCTGCGGGATGCGTATTCTGTCTACCGGTTTGATCCAGTTCTGAAGATTTGCTTTGACGATCCATTTGCGGGTCTTGCCCTTTGCAGTCTTGGTTGATGCCGTCTCCAGCTGTTTCGATATCGTCGGGATGGAGGCTCTCAGCTTTGCTGCAATCAGTGCCGGGTAGAGGCTCGCCGTCCCCATCGGCTGGAATGGAACCATCGGGATCGACGGAGGATTGCAGTTCGGTGCCCTCGTTTGGCTTCAACAGCTCATCACCGTTGATATCCAATACCCCGAGGAAATTGCCTATGGAGAAGCTGAAAGATCCTGCCTGTCCCTTGCCCCCGTCGGCTTCTTGTGCCGTGCCGCCGGCTGCAATGCGGCTCTGTGTCCCTAGGCTCCCGCTGGTGGAACCGCCGGAAAGACCGCTGCTTACGCCGGCACTGGAGAGTCCGACGCCTGGTTGGGCGTCGTCGTCACTGATTCTGATCAGGGTTGCGGAGGTCTGTCCCAGTGCAGACCCGCTGGAGGGATTATAGAGCGTCAGGGAGAAGGTCTCGGTAGACTCGAAGGTGCCGTCATCCAGAACCTCCACCTCAAACGTGCGGCTGTTCGTTCCCCCAAGAAAGGTAAGGGAGCCGTCTATCTGGGTGAAATCGTTCCCTTCCACGGCGCTGCCGGCCGCACTCTTGTAATACACCGAGTAGGAACCTGAACTGTCTCCCAGGCGCTGTACCGTGACTTCGACTCGACCATCAGACTCATCAACATTGTACTGGGAGGCGGAGAAGGTGAAAGTCGGCAATGTCTCTCCGGCGTCATCATCCAACAGGCTTACCGTGGACGTAGACGAGACTCCCAGCGTGGCTCCGCCGGTGGCATTTGAAAGGATCAGATCGAACGTTTCGTTACCTTCGTATGTGTCGTCGTCCAGCAGGTCTACCGAGATCGAGGTGCTGGTTACGCCCTCTTCGAAGGTCAGGGTGCCTGTTTTTGGCTCAAAATCGCTCCCCGCTGTCGCCGATCCACCTTGGGTGGCGAAATCAACAGTGATTCGGCCTGAGCTGCCGCCCAGACGCAGGACGTTGAGAGTGACTTTGGGATGGCTCTCGTTGACCGCATAGGATAAGGCCTCGAACACAAGGCTCCCGGGACCATCATCATCCAGGATGGTGACTGGGACACTGCTGCGTCCACCCAACACTGCCCCTCCCTGGGGATTGTAGAGGGTGACCTGGAAACCCTCATCCATTTCGTCTTCGCTATCGTCCAGAATTGTTATGTCAAAACTGCGGGCGGTCTCTCCGTCGCTAAATACCAGGGTGTCGACTCTTTCCAGGTAGTCGTGGCCCAGGCCGCCGATGGCGGAGATGTCGCTGGTCTGAAAATCCACGGAGATCTCACCCACACTGCCACCAATGCGGTATAGGGTAAGGGTCAGGGTTTTCGTTGTTTCGTCGATGCTGTATGCCTTCTCCCCAAACATCAGGATGCCGGCCCCGCTCAGGCCGAGATCGTCGATTAACCAGTTATAGGCGCCGGCCACATTGAGCAGCCCATAGCCGAACTCGCCGTCTGCGCCCGCCGGGCCAATATCGATAGAGGATTCCAGCAGCGAAGTTTCGAGCTGGGAGACGGTGGCAGAGGGGAAGGCACTCTTAAGAAGTGCGATAGCCCCGGCTACATGGGGTGCAGCGAAGGAGGTGCCGGAGACTACGTTATAGGTGAGCGGCAATCTGTCGGCAGTAAAGATATTCTCACCGGGTGCGACCAGTTTGGGAAAGGTCCCGCCGTCGCAGGCTCCGGGACCCCGGCTGCTGGAAATAGCGACGTCGTTATAGCTATCCACCGAGCCGACGGAGACTACAGTGGGATCGTTGGCCGGACTGATACTCGACTCGGCATTGGGTCCGAAATTGCCCGCTGCGAAGATAACCGAGATGTCAGCCTCTTTCAGTAGCCGGATGTCTTCGGCGAACTCCTGGTAACACTCGTTGATTGTGTTGGCGAAACCCCAGGAGTTGTTGACCACATCCGGCGCATCGTCTGTATTGGGATCGCCATCGGGATCCAGCATCCACTGAAACGCCTGGTGGATTGCGCTCAGTGTTGCCTGATTGGTGTCGTCAAAGATACGGGCGGCGATCCACTCAGCTTCGGGAGCGGCGCCAATCTGGTAACCGCTGGCGTCGCCGCCAAGAATCACGCCGGTGGCCTGGGTGCCATGACCGGTAAAGTCCATCGGCAGATTGTGCTGGCCGTAAGGATCAAACCAGCTGTTGTCACCACCTCGCCAGTTATCGATCAGGTCTGGATGATTCATGTCGACGCCGGAGTCCATGACCCCAACCACGATGCCCTGCCCCTCGAGTCCAGTCTCCCAAAGCGGTACCGCGCTGATACTCTCCAGATTCCACATGGGTAGTCCTGAGATGCGGTTGCCCTCGGGGGCGGCCAGAGTATAAACGGTATCGATAGAAATGCGCTCCACGCCGGGCAGGGCCGCCATCTCCTCGATCAGGTAGGCCGGGATCTCTCCTGCCAAGGCGTTGATGGCCCATAGTGACTTCAACGGCCGTGGCTCCCCCTTCTCCTTGAGAAAGCGTCTGAGCAGGCGCTTGGCGCGGCGCGCCTTGCGCTTCATGGTATCGACGATCAGCGCTCTTTTAGCATGTTGCCGTTTAACCCGGTGTCCCCGTCTACCTTCCTGGCGATCAGCGCCGAGGAGTGTTTTTACCTCTTTTCGAAGTGCACGGATATTCAGTTTGTCGCTAAACCGGATGATTACCGGCAGATCCCCGGTAGAGCGGGCGGCGGTCAAAGTGTTTTGCAAGACCGGGGTGAGCGTGGCTGCAGGAATAGAGGGTGCCGCCAGCCATAAAAGCAACAGCAGGTTGAGTGGAGGGATGGATGTGATCCGCAAAACCATGGTTTACGACTTTTCGCGCCTATGGGGCTCGAGAGGGGTGATGGGCGGGAATGGTGCTTTCGCCCTTTTGCGACCCATCTCAAACGGGAAAAAGTGCCTGAGTAGGGATTATAGGCAGCGGGGGGGTGAGTTTTTATACCGCCAACTACTACTTGTCGGTACGTGTTTCTACTACTTGGCTCTGGAGACAGCGCTGTCGCGAACCCAGCCTGAACCGGTCAGCGTGAGAGGCGGAACATATCGAGCCACTCTGCCCCGGATTCTGTCTGCTCCAGCTGTTCGACGATGGCCGTGTGGTTATTGAGCCGGGCCAGATCAACCGCCTGTTCGCGTTTTTTATTTCTCAGATTGGGATTGGCATTGCCGGCAAGCAGCCGCTCGATGACTGCCTGGTGTCCCTCCCGTGCTGCGAGCATCAGGGCAGAGTCGCCGTTGTGGTTTCTCAGGTCGGGGTTACTACCCTTTTGCAGCAGCATAGCGACGATCTTTTCGTGTCCGAGATGGGATGCCATCATCAACGCCGTATTGCCGGTATTACCTGTCTGGTCGATGTTGCCGTTGCCCTTGATCAGGACACCGATCATGTCTGTCTCGCCCCGGGATGCCGCAAGGATCAACAGAGTCTCTTTCTGCCGATACTGGCGATGGAGGTTGGCTCCCTTTTTCGATAGCAGTTTCAGGCCTTCCAGGGTTCCCGATTTGGCTGCGAACCAAAGAGCATCGTGCCCTGCATCGTCGACGCTACCGGGATTGGCCTTGGCGTCCAGTAGTATCCGGATAAAGTCAGCCTCTTCCATGCCGGCGGCGAGCATAAGGGGGGTTGTGCCGTCACGTTTCCTGCTATCGACTGCTGCACCTTGATCGAGCAGTAACGAAACAATATCCCGATGTGCGTTCGTCACTGCCGCTAGTAGCGGCGAGGTGCCGTCATTCAGCGCCGTATCAATCTTTGCGCCTCGGGCGAGCAACTCCCGTGCAATCTTGATCTGCCCTTTTTTTGCCGCATGGAATAGGGGGGTGGCTCCCTCTTCTGTGGCGATTTCGGGATTGGCCCCTGCATTCAGCAGGCGCTGCACGATTTTTATCTGTCCCTGCCAAGCAGCACGGGCGAGGGCGGTAAGCCCTTCGGGATCCTGGGCATTGATGTCGGCATCCTGTTTCAGCAGGGCGTCGACCAGGGAATCGCTGCCGCGCCAGGCCGCGATATTAAGGGTTGGCCAGCCTGCAAAGGGCTGTTCCTCGCCCGCAACCACCAAGCCGTCAGAAAATGCCGAGAGTTGCGGTGTCCGCTTGCTGACACGCTGTTTGGCAGGTGTTGGGCGTTCTATTCCAGCCTGTTCCAGTTGGATCACCACTTTGTGGTGTTTCCGCTGCCACGCCAGCTGCATGGCCGACTGCCCTTTTTTATTGTCGGCTCTTGGATTGGCGCCCCGCTTGATCAACAGCGCTGTGATGGCAGTCAGTCCCTTGCCGGCGGCAAGGATCAGGGCGGTATTGCCTACCGGATCCCGTTGCTCGATGTCGGCACCGGCATTGAGCAGCAGGCGCGTCTCTTCGAGCCGGTCGAGCCGGACGGCGGTGTGCAGCGGTGTGTTGCCAAGTCTGTCGCCGATGGAGACATCGGCGCCCGTTTTCAATAACTCGGCGACAGTTTGTGTATGCCCGTTGAGTACCGCCGAGTAGAGCGCGGTGCGCTGATCTGAGTCAGTGGCGTCGATATCTGCGCCTTGCCGCAAGAGTTCACGAACACGCCCCAGATCGCCGGAGGCCGATGCATCGATCATGCTTTCAGAAATACCTTCACCGTTTTTTGCGGCCATGCTTACGGCGAGTTGTTCAACCTTTCGTTTTGCCTGGCGATGCCCTTGTTCCGCAGCTGCCTGGTACCAGCGCAGGGCCTGTTCCCGATCGGCGGTGACTCCCCAGCCATACTCATAAAGGTTGCCCAAGTTGTATTGGGCTTTGGCGAAACCCTGCTCCGCTGCTTTACCGAACCAGAAGAAGGCCTTGGAAAAATCCTTTTTTACCCCTTTTCCTGCCCGGTACATGCCGGCAACGGCGTATTGAGCCTTCGCATCTCCGGCCTCAGCCAGTTGCTCGTAGATCTCAACCGCTTTCTCGAATTGGCGCATCCGCACTGCGGTCCGCGCCTCCTCCAGTGTCTCCGCAGCAACCGACAGGGGCATGACTGAGAGCAGAAGAGAGCAGATCAGGGTAGCGGTGAAACCCGGGAAATGCCGGAGACTGCGATCATGCGGTGCCATGTTTTGTGTCGACTTCTACGCCTATCTGTTTCAGGAATCCGGTCGGCAGGATACCGCCGGCGCAGACGATGGCCGCATCGTTAGGTATCTCGATGAGGTCTTTCTGTTGCTCAATGGTGACATGTTTCTCGGTGAATGACTTGATGTTCGAGTTCATCAGGACCTGCAAGGTTCCATTCTCATCTGCCGTTTCCACCTTTTGCCGATTTTTCTTTTTGGCCCGGGAGAAGGAGCCGCTGCGGTAGGAGAGGGTGACCGTAGTTCCCGGCTGTTCCGCGATGGAGGTGGCAGCCTCCAGGGCGCTGTCACCGCCACCCACCACCAGAACGTGTTCTCCACGGTATTGTTCCGGATCAATCAACCGATAGACCACCTTGCTCTGTTCCTCCCCTGGGACGCCGAGTTTGCGTGGAGTGCCACGTCGGCCGATGGCGAGCAATACCTTGAGTGTATTGTACTCGCCCTTCGAGGTGGTGATCCGGTATCCAGTCTTGCCGTCAGGCTCGATATTTTCCACCTTCTCCTGGTAGTTGATGTGGATCCCGGTCTCTTTTTCCACCCGGCTCCAGAATTCGAGGAGTTCCTCCTTAGTGGTTTCGGTAAACTTTACCTTGCCTACTATGGGAAGTTCCACCGGTGCCGTCATCACCAGCTTGCCACGGGGAAACTGAAATACAGTGCCTCCCAGAGAATCCTGTTCCACCACCAGGTAATTCAAGCCCAATTCGTGCGCCCGAAGCGCGGCGGAAAAACCAGCCGGGCCGGCCCCCACGATGATTATGTCGTAGTCATGGGCGTGTTGTGGGTTACGACCTTCCATCAGTGCATCGAGCGCCTTGTATCCCTGTTCGATGGCGTTGCGGATCAGACCCATGCCTCCCAGTTCCCCGGCGATGAAGATGTCGGGCATGGTGGTTTCAAAATTGGGTTTGAGCACCGGGATATCGACTCCCCGCCGTTCGGTGCCGAACACCAGGGTGATGGCATCAAAAGGACAGGCGGTTTTGCAAGCGCCATGGCCGATACAGTTGGTGGGGGCGATCAGCTTGGCCTTGCCTCCGATCAGTCCAAGAACAGGATGGTTGTTCTGTTCGGGGCAGGCTATGACGCAGGTGCCGCAACCCATGCATCGCTTGGGATCTATCACCGGATGCAGGGATGCGGGCTCGGTCAGGCCGGCTTCCGATTCCTCTTGCCAGATTGAGTGGCTGTGGCGATGTTTAAGTTTCTGCAGACCCAGGTAGATGCCCCAGATCAGGAGCAGTGGGGGCAGGTAGTAGCTGAGGAGCAATATGGACTCTTTCATATTTTAGCGTAGCTGTAGGACAGTTACGATGTGATCGGCGGTTTGATGAAAATATTGAATAATCATATACGAGGCGAAGTCGTAATGAGCGGAACTATGTTGAATTCTGTACAACAGGGGGCCAGGAAATGCGTCGTGGTGGATTACATTGGTGCCGCCGGATTACGGCCCGTTTCCTGGCTGATGACTAACATTGCCCGATATTCTGCTGTTATATGCCGACTGAATCAACTGCGACAAACGGAATTTTTTCCAGAAAAGGGTGGGTAAAGAGGAAGGGGTTTTGCGGAAACTGGTGGCTGTCCCAGGCCCTTGCCGGTATGTATCAATTTGCGGGTGGCCAATATGTCGGCAAGATAGGGCAGGAAACAATCCTGCCCGTCCGGGAGAATCGTGGCAAACTCTTAATTTACACTTATCTCTCGATCCTGCTGTCAAAAAAGTAACGATTAGTGGGAGACGATGCCTTTATTCAAGGCATAAGTGGTAAGCGCCGATGCGTTGTGAAGATCGAGTTTCTTCATCAGATTGGCCCGGTGTTTTTCCACTGTTTTGATGCTGATACAGAGGAATTCGGCCATGCTCTTGTTGGTGTGCCCCTCCGCCACCAATTTCAGGATCTGTTTCTCCCGCTTGGTGATGGTGTCCCATTCGGTTGCAGGTTCAGAATTCTTTTGACCGACCAGATAACCCTGCACAACTTTATCGGTAATGTCGGGGCTGAGGTAGGTTTTGCCATTCATTACCCGTTCAACCGCGACCAGGAGTTCAGAATGGGTTGCATCTTTGAGAATATATCCGTTAGCGCCCGCATTCAGGCTTGCCAGGACATACTCCTCCGCATTGTGCACGGTTAAAACCAGGATCTTTGTCTCAGGAAACCTTTTGCGTATCTCCTGCACGGCGTCCATCCCGTTCATGCTGGGCATATTCAGGTCCATGATCGCCAAGTCCGGTTTCTTGTCTGCAACACAGCGAATGGCTTCGCGTCCGTTCTCCGCTTCTCCAACAACACTGTAATCCGAAGTGCCTTCCAATAGCGATTTTAATCCCGCCCTCAGAATTGTATGGTCTTCAGCGATAACGACTCGTAATTGTTTATCCATGCACCCCCCCACGCGCTGCAATTAGCGGAATTTAGTACTTGATTCAACGGACGAAAACGATCCCCTTTTACCCGATCCTCAAGTTAACAGGATTGTCTGTATCCCTTATGCACTAGGGATTATAGCCAAACTTTTCCTGGATTCATTCGACCCTATTACACAGTTTGCTGCTGAGTGCAGCCCTGATAATGGGATGTCAATACGAAATATACATATTTGCAGTTCAAATATTGAGATAAGTCATTGTTTACCAATAATATAATCTATGTGCTATTGGTTAATACCCCAGAAGGCAACTAAGGTGTTTACCTACCTATTAAATTCATCTTTTCCAACTGGGAAACTAGGAGATTTTCAGTCTGATCTTGCCCAATATTACCGGCAGTTTTTATTTTTCTATCACCTAAATTTCACTATTAAGAGAAGAAAAACCGGGAGGTGCTTGAAGATGACGGGAATTGGTAGACCGGAAAAGGTTAACGACGATGCGACAGAGGTGGCGTTCTATACGATCACTGCGCTTTTTCTCGTATGTATCGTCGGTGTGGTCCTTTATTACTATTTTGAGAATACCTTAGCTGTACCTGTTACCACTGCAGAGGCACAGGCGGTGATATTCCAGGATTCGGAGTGCACATGATGAGCTTTTTACCTCTAAATACAGCTTATCAGTAAGTATTTTTGCTGTTTGCCTGGGATCGTGGCGGGAGGGGTGGGCAATCCTGTTCAAGTGGCTCATTCATCCAACCAGCTCCGCGCGGCTTGGCGTTAATTTGCAATTTCAGCCTCAGATAGAGGCTGCAGCTCATGAACAATGCGAACTGTTTCATGTTTCCGTACCGCCCAGCAGCAATGGTGTGATCGACGGCTCATGTTATGGGATTTGTTGCCGCTCAAGTGTATGCAGGGAAGCTCGGGTCAGCTAGAATGCAACCGTAATTGGTAAAAAATTCCCAATAATAGCGGTGGTTTTTTCGGGCAGCCTAATCAGCGTCGCCAAAAAGGCGGCTTCTACACAGAAGCAAGACGCTATCGATAGGGAAACACCAGACAATTATAGACAGGCGAAGTCGCAATGAGTGGAATTGTGTTGAATTCTGTGAAACAGACAGAAAAAAAACGGGCTGCGGCCGATGGTAGTGATGTGCTGCCTGAAAATGGCAAGTTCTCAGGTTTTGGGAGCTGGCTGCTTACGCTATTCGTTACGTTAGTGCTCTATTCTGGCTGGATCAACCGCGATGAGCTGATTCTGACACCTGAAGAGGGTTTGGGGTATGCGCTCGGTATCGTCGGCGGAAGCATGATGCTGCTGCTGCTCTATTCGTTGCGTAAACGGGTTGGGTGGATGAAGCGGTTGCTCACCGTGAAATTCTGGTTTCGTTTCCATATGTTAATGGGTGTGCTTGGCCCGACTCTGGTGATGCTTCACAGCAATTTTCACCTCGGTTCGCTCAACGGTCGGGTGGCCTTGTTCAGCATGATTACCGTGGCGATCAGCGGCCTGGCGGGCCGTTTTGTCTATTCCAGGATCCACTATGGTCTCCATGGCGGCAAAATCAAATTCGACAGACTGAAGTCGGATTCCGAGTTGTTGACCCGCAAGCTTGGCCGGTTGTTCGAACTGGCACCAGGGACCAAAGAGCGCCTGGCTCGGTTCGAAGGGCGGGTTGTCAACGTGCAGGAAAGCCTGTTCAAGAGCTTCTTCAACTGGCTGCGCATCCGTATCGAAGCCCCTTTACTCTACAAGCACATCCAAAGGGAGTTTAACCGACAGCTGAAGCAGTCTGCCAGGGAGTTGGGTTGGAAGCCGCAGCGAACCCGCAGCTATAGAAAAACAGTACGGTTGCTCATCAGTACGCACAAGCGAGCCTCAGTTAGGATTCTCGAACTGCATTTTTACGAGCGTCTCTTTTCCCTGTGGCATGTCCTGCATCTGCCGCTGTTTTTCATGATGTTGGTGACTGGGTTCATTCATATCTATGCAGTCCACACCTACTGAGAGAGAGCCTTGACCGGTTCAGTGACATCGTTTTGCGGCTCCCACATACCTTTATTTTGCTGATGTTTGCTTTCGTGCCAAATACAGCCGTTCAGGCCTTTGGGGTTTTCGATCGTCTGTTGATGCCAGGTGACGTGATCGAGGGACATGCGGCGTTCGAGGATGAGTGCGAAAAATGCCACGAAAAGCTTGAACAGAAAAGACAGAGTCAGCTCTGCCTTGGCTGTCATGACCACGCAAATATCGCCAGTGATATTAAGCTGAAGGAGGGTTACCACGGTCGCAAGGCGCAACCCGACAAGGTCGCCTGCAAACACTGTCATACTGACCATAAGGGGCGCGACGCACGGGTGGTACTGTTCGACGAGGGCTCCTTTCTACACGAAGCGGCGGATTTCAAACTGAAAGGGCTGCACAAACAGGTTCCCTGCAATTCCTGTCATGAACAGGGCAAAAAGTATTTTGTAGAGTTTTCCTTATGTGTCGACTGCCACAAGGAGGCCGATCCTCATCGCGGCGGTCTGGGTGAGAAGTGCGATAAATGTCATGTGGAGCGTGGTTGGAAGCATTTCGATTTCGACCACAACAAAGACACCGAATACAAGCTAGAAGGCAAGCACCAGGATCTCAAGTGCAAGCTCTGCCACCCCAGTGAGCGTTACAAGAAGACGCCTAAGGAGTGTCATCTTTGTCATCAGATCAATGACATCCATGGCGGGCAGTTTGGTGAAAAGTGCAAGGAGTGCCACACCACCGAGAAGTGGAACGAAGTCAGGTTCGATCACGACCGTGATACCAAATACAAGCTGCAATACCGGCATAGCAAGCTTGCTTGCAACAGTTGCCACAAAGAGCCTCTATACAAGAAAAAACTGGAAAAGGATTGTTACACCTGCCACCGCCTGGATGACGTGCATCGAGGTGTAAACGGCAAGGAGTGTCAAAACTGCCACTCCACCAAGGGGTGGGCTGAGATTGGTTTTGATCACGCAAAAGATACTAAATTCATCCTTGACGGCCGCCATACAAAATTGCCTTGCGAGGCCTGTCATACCGCTGCGCAGAAAGAGAAACAGGCGCTGGAAAGCACCTGCATTGCCTGTCATGCCGATGATGACGTGCATAAGGAGCAACAGGGCAAGGCGTGTGTCCGGTGTCACAACACTGATGGCTGGGACGCTAAAGTTTTTTTTGACCACGATCTGACCCGTTTCCCCTTAATCGGCCAGCACAATGCGCTGGCCTGTGAAGAGTGCCATCTCTCCAGCGAATACAAGGATGAGAAGACCGAGTGCGTCGCCTGCCACTCTGGTGATGACTCGCACGATGGCCGTTTGTCTGAGCAGTGTGAAACATGCCATTCACCAAACGGATGGACGATATGGATGTTCGACCACAATGCTCAAACCGAATTTAAGCTCGAAGGCAGCCACGAAGGGCTGAACTGTCATGCCTGTCACCGGGAAAAAATCTCGGATAAAAAGTTGGGCCAGGATTGTTACACCTGTCATCGGCAGCAAGATAAACACCGCGGAGCCTACGGCAGAAAATGCAAACGCTGCCATAACAGCAACTCCTTCAGTGAAGTGAAAATGAAATGATTATTGCGATAAACGCAAATGGTGGGACTAGACTAATGGCAAAGGTAAAATTGATGAGAAGCAGATCGATCGGCAGAATGGTGACGATGCTGCTCCTTACCCTCTCTCTGACGGGGTTCCAGGCTGTTTGGAACAGTGCGTCTGCTGCTGAGTCCTTCGATCATTTCATGACCGGTTTTCCCCTGACTGGCGGTCACAAGCGGGTCGAGTGCGAGCAGTGCCACACCAACGCCATCTTCAAAGGGACGCCCACACGTTGTGCGAGTTGCCATAATGGTGCTCGGGCGGAAGGCAAGGGGTCGAACCATATCAAGAGCGAAGATACCTGCGATAACTGCCATACTTCGTCAACCTGGCGGGTGGCCCGTTTCGATCACGGTAGTGTCACGGACGCATGTGAACGTTGCCACGACGGGGGCAAGGCTGCGGGCAAGACGGTTGCCCACATAAGTACCACCAACAACTGTCAGTTCTGTCACTCATCCTTCAGTTGGCGCAAGGTTCGAAGGGTCGACCATGTGGCAGTTCTTGGTGCCTGTAGCAGCTGCCATAACGGAAGTAGCGCACTGGGCAAGGGCGGCGACCACCCGCAGACCACTGCACAGTGCGACACCTGCCACTCCACCGGTCGGTGGGGGATCGCCAAGCTCGATCACACCCAACTTGACACCGCTTCCTGTACACGTTGCCACAATGGTGCCAAGGCCACCGGCAAACCGAGCAGACACATCAGGACTACCGAACAGTGCGATACCTGCCACACGACCCAGACTTGGCGTGGCGGTGTCTTCGATCATGCCAATGTTGCCGGGACCTGTTCATCCTGTCACAACAGCGTCAATGCATCAGGCAAGAGCGGCAACCACATCAAGACCACTGCCCAGTGCGATACTTGTCACACAACCCAGACATGGCTTGGCGGCAGTTTTGACCATGCTGATGCAGCGGGTAGCTGTAGCTCCTGCCACAATGGGGCGAATGCCACCGGCAAGCACTCCACGCATATAGTAACGGCAGAACAGTGCGATACCTGTCACACGATTCAGACCTGGCGTGGCGGCAGATTCGATCACGCCAGTGCAACAGGTAGCTGCAGCTCCTGCCACAATGGGGCGAACGCCGCCGGCAAGCACTCCATACATATAGCAACGGTGGAACAGTGCGATACCTGCCACACCACGCAAACCTGGCGTACCGGTACCTTTGATCATGCAAATGTCACCGGTACCTGCAGCTCCTGCCATAACGGCAGCAGCGCCACCGGCAAGCACGGCTCCCATGTGACCACAGCTTCCCAGTGCGACACCTGCCATATATCGACAAAGGCCTGGACCTCGATCAACTTCAAGCACGAAAATGCCGCCGGCAGGTGCTCCAGCTGTCATAACGGTATTACTTCAGCCGGTAAGAGTGCCGGCCATGTGAATACTGCTGCCCAGTGTGATGTTTGTCATACCTCGGAGGCGAACTGGAAGAGCGTACGCTTCGATCATGGGAGCGTGAGCGGCACCTGCTCCAGCTGTCACAACGGCACCACTGCGACCGGCAAACACTCAGGCCATGTCCAGACCAGTGGCGAATGCAGTCGTTGTCATATCTCCAACTCGAATTGGACCAGCGTGCGTTTCGACCACGGTGCGGCAAGTGGCTCCTGCAACACCTGTCACAATGGGACGACGGCCACCGGTAAGAACGCCGGTCATGTGCAGACCACCGCCCAGTGCGATGCCTGCCACACTTCCCAGACCTCCTGGAGTGGTGTGCGCTTCGACCACAGCAACGTGACCGGCAGTTGCGCATCATGCCACAACGGTTCCACCGCTACCGGCAAGCACAGCACTCACATCCAGACAACTGCTGCCTGCGATACCTGTCATACCACCACTACAACCTGGCTGGTGGGCACCTTCCGCCATGATGGCGTAGCAGGAACCTGTAGCAGCTGCCACAACGGCACATCGGCTACGGGTAAACACTCCAGCCATGTCTTAACCACTGGCCAGTGCGATAGTTGCCATATATCGACCAACGCCTGGAATACCGTGCGCTTCGATCACGGCCTGGTCTCCGGCAGCTGTGCGAGTTGTCATAATGGCACCACGGCTACCGGTAAACACAGTGGTCATGTGCAGACGACTGCCGGCTGTGAAACCTGCCACATCTCACAGACGGGCTGGACTGCCGTGCGTTTTGATCACGCCGGAGTCTCCGGCAGCTGCGCGACTTGCCACAATGGTACTACCGCAACCGGTAAACACAGTGGTCATGTGCAGACGACCGCAGGTTGCGAAACCTGCCACATCTCACAGACAGGTTGGACCGCAGTGCGTTTTGACCACGCCGGAGTCTCCGGCAGCTGCGCGACTTGCCATAACGGCACCACGGCCACCGGCAAACACAGTGGTCATGTGCAGACCACCGCCGGTTGTGAAACCTGCCATATCTCGCAGACAGGCTGGACCGCAGTGCGCTTTGATCACGCCGGAGTCAGCGGCAGTTGCGCGAGCTGCCACAACGGCACCACGGCGACCGGCAAGCACAGTGCTCATGTGCAGACCACCGCCGGTTGTGAAACCTGCCATATCTCGCAGACGGGTTGGAGCGCAGTGCGTTTTGACCACGCCGGAGTCTCCGGCAGCTGTGCGACTTGCCATAACGGCACTGCGGCGACCGGCAAGCACAGTGGTCATGTGCAGACCACTGCCGGTTGTGATACCTGCCATATCTCGCAGACGAGCTGGAGCGCGGTAAGGTTTGACCACGCCGGAGTCACCGGTAGCTGTGCGAGTTGCCACAACGGCACTACCGCCACCGGTAAGCACGGCACTCACATCCAGACCACTGCCGGTTGCGAAACCTGTCATATCTCGCAGACGAGCTGGACTGCAGTGCGCCTCGATCACTCCGGAGTCACCGGCAGCTGTGCGAGCTGTCACAACGGCACTACCTCCACCGGCAAGCACAGCAGCCATATCCAGACTACTGCCGGTTGCGATACCTGCCATATCTCGCAGACGAGCTGGACTGCGGTGCGTTTCGATCACGGAGGTGTTACGGGAACTTGCCAGAGCTGCCACAACGGCACCACTGCCACCGGCAAGCACAGCAGTCACGTCCAGACCACGGCGGATTGCGATACCTGTCATCTGTCGCAAACCACCTGGACTTCGGTGCGCTTCGATCACAGCACGGTGACCGGTAGCTGTTCCACCTGTCACAACGGCAATCAGGCGGAGGGCAAGCACGCCGGTCATTTCCAGACCACGCAGCAGTGCGATAGCTGTCACCGTACCACCGGTTGGCTGCCGACCCTGGTCTATCGCCATAACTCGGGAAGTTATCCGGGTGATCACCGCGTTAACCTGGCCTGCACCACGTGCCATGCAAGTAACAGTCAGGTGGTGACCTGGCGTAACGCAGGTTATGCTCCCGACTGTGCGGGTTGCCACGCCGGGGATTATGAATCGGGTCCGCACAAGAAGCACGAGAACCCCGACCGTACGTATACGGTTACCGAACTCCGCAATTGCAGCGGTCCATGTCATATCTATACTGACAGTTCAATGACGACGATAAAGAAGTACAGACAGCGTGAGCATAGTGTGAGCGACGGGGATTTCGATTAGCGATGAGTCTCGGGAGTGGTTACCAGGGAATGGTCCACGGTCCGTTGCGTTATATTCTACAATTCAGTAACTGGCCGGGAGGCTGGTGAATCTTCGCCAAGTGATTCATCGCCTCCCGAGGTTTGTATTGGACCAACCTGTTTCCAAAACAATAATAGACAAGGTATGTAATGAAAAAAATAGCGGGAAAGTTCTGGGCAGCCACTCTGTTGATGCTGTTGTCGCTATCGATAACTACCGGAGCCATGGCCAAGTCGCGGGTGATGGATCGGATCGATGCAGGATTCGGGGAGGAGGAGAATCGGATCTCGATCTTCTTTAATGTCCCCGTACGTGTGGTCAGCGATCTGGTGAACAGTGCCAGAAACGAGATTGCGATTCGCGTGAAACCGGTTGTCACTCCGGGTACGGAAGAGGAATTTCTCACCGGTGACGAGATCCCACTGGAGCGGGTCGTCTTCACCGGACAGCTGATCGGCAACTCCACCATGTTGCTCTCATTCTCCACTTCGATTGGTGAGTATGAGATTACCCAGGGCAAAGGCTTTTTCTCGATTTCTGTGGTGCTGAAAAAGGAGAAAAAGGTTGAAAGCATAAAGCTTGAGGAGCCGAAGGGGGGGGCGCTGTTCGATGTGCCGCCCACGGAGATTCCGTCAGTTTCCGAACTTCCTGCCGTTGTAGTTCCGCCGGGGGAAAAGCCGCAATTCGTGGACGGAGATTTCGCCCTGAACCTGCATTCTCAGCAGCAACCGATCGATTTCAAAAAGGTTGCGCCGGTGCCTGTGCCAACGGGACGACGACTCTATACTACCCAGACGGAGGTCAACGACCAGCAGTGGTACCGGCTGCGTCTGGGTTTCTTCCGATCTGCTGCCGAGGCGGAACGGTTCAAAAAGGAGATCCGTCACTTCTATCCCAGTAGCTGGGTGGACCGGGTGTCGGCCGAAGAGAAGGCCCGTATTCAGGGGGACACCGGTGCGCCACCCGAAGCGGGGGAGGCACCGTTGATGTTACCGAAACAGGAGGTGAAACCTGTTCCGGAACGGCTTGCCCGGATGATGGAGAAGGCCAGGGAGATCATGACCGCTCAGGACTACCCCAAGGCTATCCGCATGCTGACGGCGATCCTGGAGGAACCGGACAATCTATTTGCCAAGGAGGCGCTCGAATTGCTTGGTCTGGCGCGGGAGCGCAATGGTCAGATTGCTCATGCCAAGGCAGAGTACCGCCGTTACCTGGAGCAGTATCCCGAGGGCCCTGACTCTGTGCGAGTGAATCAGCGTCTCGTCGGCCTGATTTCGGCGGCTGAGCAACCCAAGGAGAAGCTGCGCGAGCCCACCCGGGCAGTTGCCGCTGAGCGGGAAGCGGAGTGGGAGATTTTCGGCAGTTTTTTTCAGTCCTATCAGCGGGACGGCATCGAGAGTGACTTTGTTGACGATGACGAGAGTGTCACCCGTTCTCAGGTCAATAACAGCATCGATCTGAGTGTGCGTCGTTCCAGTGCCGACGTCGACATGCGGGTGCAGTTGAACGGCTCCTATGATGTCGATCTGTTGGGTAATGGGTCGGGCAACGAGGAAGCGCTGACCGATGCTTTTTTCGAGGTGGAACGACGCGCCGAGGGTGTGGTCGGGCGTTTCGGTCGCCAACGCTTCCGTTCGAGCGGTATCCTCAACCGGTTTGACGGGGGCGTCATCGGTTACCAGTTTTCCGAGGACATCAGGCTTAACGTCTATTCGGGTATCCCGGTAGAGAAGTCCAGCGATGTCTTTATCCGCGACGACAAGTGGTTCGTCGGCGGAAATGCAGAGCTGGCCTCACTCTTCTACGATATCGACTTCACACTGTTCGCCGTCGAGCAACGGGTCGATCACCTGGTGGACCGCAGGGCAGTGGGCGGTGAGGCACGCTATTTTGACGATCAACGTTCGTTCTTCGGCCTGGTGGATTACGATATCTTCCATAATCGGCTGTCGACCTTTCTGGCGCAGACCAACTGGACGCTGAACAGTGATACCCAGCTCTACTTCAATTATGACTATCGCACCAGTCCGATTCTGACCACTTTCAATGCCCTGCAGGGGCAGACCCTGGAGACCATCGAAGAACTCGGTCAAACCTTTACCGATGACGAGATCTACGCTCTGGCCGAGGACCGCTCTGCCCGAAGCCATGTAGTTTCTCTGGGTGGTACGCGCTCGCTGGCGGAAGATTTTCAGCTCAGTGGTGATCTCACCATCTCCAATGTGGGTGATACACCGGCATCAGGGGGTGTGGAAGCGACGCCTTCGACCGGGAATGAGTTTTTCTATACCCTGCAGGTGCTCAAGAATAATCTGCTGAAGGAGGGGGATATCGGCATCCTCAGTCTGCGCTATTCAGATGCCAGTACCTCCGACACCTATTCCATCAGCGCCAACAGCCGTTACCCGATTACCAATCTCTGGAGAATCAACCCGCGGCTCAATCTCTCCTACCGCGACAATAACGATGGTGGAACCCGTATCACCGCCGGCGGGACCCTGCAGGCGGACTACCGCTTCAGAAGCGATCTGGTGTTCGAGGTGGAGGGTGGTGGCAACTGGCATAAAGAGGAGACCTTGCTGTCCACCGATTCCTTTCTCGATTACTTTTTCTCCGCTGGATATCGCTGGAGTTTCTAACAGCGATAAGTCGTATTTATCTGGAAACCAATTGCTGTAGCCCGGATGGAGCTTGCGTAATCCGGGAACAGTCTATGAATCAGCCACTTATCTTCCTGGATTCCGCTGCGCTTCATCCAGGCTACAAATATTCACTTGTTTCCGGACGGACACTATAAGTAACTGTTCAGCTACCCCACGAAAGTACGGAAAACCTGGAATTGTAGAATGTGCTGAGCGTAGCGATGCGCATCTGTCGCGATTGATGCGGTTCGTTTCACTCGGCAACTGCTCCATGCGTTGCTCTACCTCCTGTATCCATGCAGTCGTCACCACATCCTACACGTTAATACCCCGTCTGCTTGCAACAGGGTGGTTTAATTGCTCTGCCGCTCTTTCCAAACGAAGAAGGCGGCGGGGACCACCACCAGAGTGAGCAGCGCCGCGCTCAACATGCCACCTACCATTGGCGCGGCGATCGGCCGCATCACATCCGACCCGGCCCCGCTCGCCAGCAAGATCGGCAACAAACCGAGAATAACGCTGGCCACGGTCATGATCTTTGGTCGCACTCGCAGTACCGCCCCCTTGATAACTGCTTCCCGTAACTCACGCTTTGTCATCTTCCGTCCCTGAGCAGCAGCTGTGTCCGCTGCGGCGGCATAGGACTGATTGAGATAGACGATCATCACCACCGCGGTCTCCACCGCGATGCCGGCAAGCGCGATGAAACCTATGCCGACGGCGATGGAGAGGTTGAAGTCGAGTAGCCAGAGCATCCAGGCACCGCCGGTGAGAGCGAAGGGAAGGGTGCCGATCACGATTGCCACTTCAGTCATGTTGTGGAAGGCGAGGTAGAGCAGAATCACGATAATGATCAGGGTCAGCGGCACCACCTGCGCAAGCCGCGCATTGGCTCGCTGATAGTGTTCGTATTGGCCCGACCAAGTGATCGAGTAGCCCGGTGGCAGTGTCACTGCCTGGTTTACCCGCTGTTGTGCCTCTGCCACATAAGAGCCCAGGTCCCGCCCTCCGATGTCGACGTAAACCCAGCCGTTGGGGCGGGCATTTTCGCTCTTGATCATCGGCGGGCCTTCCTCCACGCTGATCCTCGTCAGCTGACCGAGGGTGATGTGGCGGCCGTCCGGGGTGACGATGGGCAGGTTGCGCAGCTTCTCCTCGCTGTCGCGAATGGTTCGGGGATAACGGATGTTCACTGGATAGCGCTCCAGCCCCTCCACCGTCTCAGTGACATTCAAGCCGCCGATGGCGGTGGTGACCACCTCCTGAACATCCTTGATATTGAGACCGAAACGGGCAGCTCGTACCCGGTCGATCTCGACCCGGGAATAGCGCCCCCCGGCGACCCGTTCGGCAAAAGCCGATGCGGTACCCGGCACCTCCCGCAGCACCTCCTCGATCTCTGCGCCGATTCTTTCGATCACCTTTAGGTCAGGTCCGGCCACCTTCACCCCCACCGGTGTTTTGATGCCGGTGGAGAGCATGTCGATACGGGTCTTGATCGGCATTACCCAGGCGTTGGTGACGCCTGGGATATCGACCCGCTGGTCGAGTTCCCGTTTGAGTTTTTCCAGGGTCATGCCCGGCCGCCACTGATCCTTCGGCTTGAGGCGTATGGTGGTTTCGATCATGGTCAGGGGCGCCGGGTCGGTGGCTGTCTCGGCGCGCCCGATCTTGCCAAAGACCCGCTCCACCTCTGGGACCTGCCGGATCATGCGGTCCGTCTGTTGCAGCAGTTCCTGGGCCTTGCCGATGGAGAGGCCGGGGAAGGTGGTGGGCATATACATCAGGTCGCCCTCATCCAGTTCGGGCATGAACTCCGATCCCAGCTGTGAGAGCGGCCAGACCGCCGTGAGCGTCAGCAGAATACTGACCAGGAAGACCGCAAAAGGGTGGCGGAGGGCGATATCGATGAGGGGGCGGTAGCCGCGGATGGCCCAGCGGTTGATCGGGTTTTTCTCCTCAGCGGGCAGCGGGCCGCGAATGAGATAACCCATCAAAACCGGCACCAGGGTGATCGACAAACCTGCGGCGGCGGCCATGGCGTAGGTTTTGGTGTAGGCGAGAGGAGAGAAGAGCCGTCCCTCCTGACCCTGCAGGGTGAAGACGGGCAGAAAGCTCAGGGTAAGGATGATGAGCGAATAGAAGAGCGGTGGACCAACCTCGAGTGCTGCCGCTTCGACCTGCTTCCAGCGATCGCGCCCCGTGATCCCTGCGCCATCCCGTTCGGCATGTTTATGCATGTTTTCCAGCATGACAATGGCGGCGTCCACCATGGTGCCGATGGCAATGGCGATACCGCCCAGGGACATGATATTGGCGTTGATACCCTGCCACTGCATGATGCCGAAGGCGGCGAGGATGCCCACCGGCAGACTGAGGATGATGACGAGAGAGGTACGCAGGTGAAAGAGGAACACCACGCAGACCAGGGAGACAATGATGAACTCTTCTATCAGCCGTTGTTGCAGGTTATCCACAGACTGGTCGATCAGCCGGGAGCGATCGTAAGTTTCGACAATCTCCACCCCTTCCGGCAGACCCGTCTTGAGGGATTCCAGACGGCGTTTCACGCCGTCTATGGTGGTGCGGGCGTTCTCCCCCCAGCGCATGACCACGATGCCTCCGACCACCTCGCCGAGCCCGTCAAGCTCAGCGATGCCGCGGCGCATCTCAGGTCCGAGCCGGATATCGGACACATCCTTCAGCAGGATGGGGGTACCCTTGGAACTCAATCCCAGAGGGATTTCACGCAGATCCTCCACCCCTTGCAGGTAGCCGGTGGCGTAGACCATGTGCTCCGCCTCGGCACGCTCGATCACCGACCCGCCGACCTCTTGATTGCCGTCGCGAATGGCCTGCTTCACCTTGGAGAGCGGGATGTTGTATATGCGCAGCAAGTTGGGATTCAAGACGACCTGATACTGCCGCACCATACCGCCCACGGTGGCGATCTCCGCCACCCCCGGCACGGTCTGCAGTTCATACTTGAGGAACCAGTCCTGGATCGATCGTAACTGGCTCAGGTCGTGTTTGTGATGTCGGTCTACCAGTGCGTATTGATAGATCCAACCCACTCCGGTGGCATCGGGTCCCAGGGTGGGGGTCACCCCTTCGGGCAACCGGTCGCTGATCTGGGAGAGGTACTCAAGGACTCTGGAGCGGGCCCAATAGAGATCGGTATCGTCCTCGAATACCACATAGACGAAAGAGTCGCCGAAGTAGGAGTAGCCACGCACCGCTACGGTGCCGGGCACCGAGAGCATTGCGGTGGTAAGGGGGTAGGTGACCTGCGACTCCACCACTCCAGGGGTCTGTCCTGGAAACTGGGTCTTGATGATCACCTGCGCGTCGGAGAGGTCTGGGATAGCGTCTACCGGTGTGTTGCGCAGGGCGTTGACACCCCAACCAATCAACAGCAGCGTGAGCAGCAGGATCAGCAGACGGTTCTGGATCGACCAGCGGATGACTGAGGCGATCATCGGGGAGGCGTCTTCTTGCGGAGGCTAAGGTAGCTTTGGCAGAGCGAGGCGGGAGAGGCTGGCGTGAAGATTGGACTCGGAGTCGATGAGAAACTGGCCTGAAACCACCACCTGCTCGTTTTCTTTAAGTCCATTGGTTATCTCTACCCACTCACCCCGTTCCTCACCGATTGTAACTTCACGCGGCTGGAAACGACCTTCTCCCAAGGCGACGATAACACGCTGTTGCCTGCCTGTCTCAATGAGCGCCTCACGAGGGATGGCAAGCACGTTGTGCCTGGGAGGAGTATGGATGGAAATCTCGGTATACATGTTGGGCTTGAGCAATTCGTCCGGGTTGTCGAAGCGCATACGCACCTTTAGGGTGCGGGTCTCGGGGTCGAGATTGGGGTAGATGTAGTCGACCTTGCCTTCCCACACCCGGCTGGGAAGCGACGGCAGGCGAACTTCCGCATGCAGACCCTCCGTCACCCTGACGGCATCGTTTTCAAACACATCAGCAAGTACCCATACGGTGGAGAGGCTGGCGAGAGTAAGAACCGGGGTCTCTGCTCTGACGTAATCACCCTCCAACACATTCAGGATTGAAATGATGCCCGCATCCTTGGCGAAGGTCTTGTCGTAGTAGGCCGAAATCAGCGGCGTCTTGATACCGAACAGGAGTTGGCCTTTCTTCACCCGCTCCCCTTCGGAGCTGACCGACAGGTTTTCGATAAAGCCCTCGGAAGGTGCATATACCTTGACCAGTCGGTCACGGTCGTACCCCACGTAACCCAAGGTTTCCAGTCGATGTAACAGGGTGCGTTTCTGCACACTTGTGGAACGAACGCCCAGTTGTTGGATGATTTCGGGCCTGACACTCACCGGCGGCAGGCTCTCATTGACAGGCTGCGCAGCAGCTACTGGTACCAGATCCATACCGCAGATCGGACAGCTTCCGGATTTTCCGGACACAATCTGAGGATGCATGGGGCAGACGTAGTTCGGATCAAGATGTTTCCGGGCATGCTCTTCCGCAGTCTCCACTTGGGTCTGTTCCGGCTTGTCGGGTGTTATCCCGTTTGGCATCACCATGCCCTGGTGTTCCGATGCCGGCTGCACTGTGGGCTGTTCGTTCATCATCATCTTGTGATCGGACATGGCCGGTGCGGCTTCCGGTGCACCACTCTCTTCTGTTGCCTTCATCAGAAACATTCCGCAGATTGCGCAACTGCCTGGCTGATGACTCGTTTCCTGAGGATGCATTGGGCATACATAAGCAGGGGCAGAGTGCATTTGAGCATGCTTCGCTGCATGCTCATCCACAGCATCTGCCAGTGCGCCGGCCGTCATGCCCATGATCAGCAACAGTGCAAGAAGCTGTTGGATTTGCTTAAGGATGCGGCAATCGGCCACCTCCCCCGGCGGGGGAGGGGAGAGGGATAAACTGGATACAGACGGACGTTTGCTAGCCATTGTGCTGATGCTTCATGTGCTCATCCGGCATATTCTGACCGGCCTTCAGAGTCTTTCTTGTATAAGTGAAGGAGATGGGCTCGGTCCGGTTCTTCCGGCCCTTTACAACATACTCGATGCTGATCTGGTAATCGCCTTCCATATCGAAACGGGCAAAGGCGCGATGGTGCGATTCATGGGAACGCAGGGCGACGCGCTGTGGCTCGCCATGACCCTCAATGACCAGTGCGCCCAGTGCCTCCTTGATGAGCCCTTCACCTTTATCTTCCGAGAAGGTGATGTTGAAGAGGTGGGTGGGCCCCCTGGCCCCCGGTTGATGCCGCGCCGGCGATTCGGCCCTGAGTACAAACAGGCGAACATCAACTCCATCGATATTGCTTTGGTTTACCGGTGCCCCAAGTGGAACCGCCAGGTCGGAGATCATGCCCTGGTTAGTGACATAAATCGCTCCTGGATAGAGCTTTTTGTCCGGGTCGTCTACTTTCTGCTCCTCCGACAGTATGGGGCTTTGCATGCCCGCGTAGAGGCCGAGACCCAGCAGGCAGTAAGCTGCCTTCTTTATCTTATCCATCGTCTAATTCTCCAAAATTAATACATTGTCCTGACGTGCACCGGCAACGACTATGCTGACTCTCTGTCCCGCCTTTATCTCATTGTTCCGGTTGTGGATCACCATGAACGAGGAACCGAGCCGGTTTAGATCTTTAGGTGCCATCATCCCGAGTCTGGGTACCCGAAGTACGGAGTAGCGATTGCCCGTTGTCGGGTCGAGTACGTAAGTATTCTTGCCTGCCGTATCCATTGATTTGATACCCTTGGAGCGGAACTGGACGTTCAGCAGGCCTCCGTTGCCGCTTAACTTCGCATCAATGACCTCCAGTGATGCCCCCGCCGGTGGTTTTTCCAGTTCCACCTTGAGCCGCTCTGCTTCCAATGCGCCTCCAGGGACATAACCGGCTCCCTTTATCGGCACGATATCATGTTGTTCCAGACCGGCCACGGCTACCACTACCGGCTTGCCAAGCGTTACCAGTCCCTTTTTGTCCCAAAAAGTGAGTTTGGATGCCGGGGTCTCGGCCGCCTTTTCCGCAGATACGCTCAGGGCGATCATCTGCAGACGGTCGAGTTTTACGAATTCTGTAATCTCTTTTTTTTCTGTCTCTCTGTTTTCGTTCTGTTCGAGGTGCTTTTCGTTTTCGGCTTCTCTCTCCTGAGTGATGATAAAGGTCGCCATGGGATGTGCTGGTAGTTCTTCCAACTCCACGATCCGATAGATCAACTCGATCTCCACCCCTTTGGCTGTGGGTTGCTTTATCAGCAGGCGTTCCACGTTGAGTCCCTTGTGGAACTTCGTCTCTGTTTCGCTGCCGTTCTTGTTTGTGGCGTGTTCATCGGCATGTGACGCATGATGATGAACGGGTTGTGCTGAAACTGCCCCAGACAGCAGGGCGAGGCTGCCGGCAATCAGGATTGAAGGCCACTTGCTGTGATTCATGAGATACCTCACTTGCATTTCTACGGATTCCCGATTTGAGAATACATCTGTGTAGGACGATCGCCTGAAAAGAGAGAGCAGCTTGCGCTGCTCTCTTCATGTTGACGATAACGGCTTAGGTTATTGAATCGTGTTGCTGATGTGAATCAACTGAGCCTGACCGCCGGGGTAGAGCCCGTTGTTGGTCACCGTGTAGTCGTTGTGGCTATGTGCCGGGTACCATTGATCGAGCAGGTTTTGGTCGACATTGTTTGGATCGATTGCGCCCCAATCCAAGCCGAACTCGTTGACTCCTCCACCCTGGCCATTGGTGAATGACTGGGTGGCGTTCATGCCCACCCGGGCCAGGCTGCTGGTTGGCAGGATCACGTCGTAGGTCTCGCCCGAACCGACGTGTACGGTGAACATCTCCCGTTTCTGATCGTCGGATTTATAGGGATTTGCATCCTTGCCGACGATTGAGAAGTGGGCGCCGTGGATATGCCAGGGAACCTCCTGGTAACCCATGTTGATGATGCGCATCAGTACTCGTTCGTTCCAGTTGGCCTCGATGGTGGCGGCATAGTTGGAGCGTTTACCCCTGAATTTGATCGCAGGATCGTTGTTGCTGCCCGTGAGCATGCCGGTGGGCGGTCCTTCAGCACGTCCGTTACAGCCTTCGAAGTCACCGGTTCCCGCGGCGCCGACTCGTGAGGGGTCTGCATTGCAAGCGGCCATATCCTTCAACGGCAGCAGGACATCAGGGAAGGCGCGACCATTCACCATCCACCAATCGGCTTGGTGGTCGGCAAAATTGTAGCTCTCGACTTCGGTGATCTCTGCGGCTGTCTTGGGGCCATAAGGCAGGTTGGCAAAGGCGGTTCCATCAAAGTCAGTCTGGATGGCATCGTGACCCGCGGTGTCGATATCGGAGAGCAGCACGATGTACTCACGATCATAGCGATCTTTATCGGAACCGTAGACACGAGTGCCTTGGTCCCCTTTATCGCGGGGGCGGATGATCATCGCACCGTACATGCCCATGGTGATGTGCTCTGAGGCTTCCACGTGACAGTGCCACATGTAAGTGCCGGGTTTCTGGGCCTTGAAGTAGTAGGTGCCGATGTCGTTCCCAGCTGCCAGGCAGTCGGCTTTCGCCTGTGCGTTGACAGGGAGATTCAAGTCGGGATCGTTGCAGGTGGGCACTTCCCAGGAGGTCTCGTTGAAACCGTCGTTCTGGGTGGAGACGTGCAGACCATGCAGGTGGATGGTGTGTGGATCTACCGGGGCCAGTGGATTAGCGTTGCCGATGTTGCGCAGATGGACGAAGACATCGTCGCCCTGATTCACGTCGATGATCGGCGCCGGCATGTTGGCACAGCCCGGTTGGGCTGCAGTGCCATCCACATCGTCGCAGAAGCCGCGAATATATACCTTGCGGTAGTCGCCCGCAGCCTGGTTGACACCGCCTGTGGTCGGTGTATTTGGCGCATAGCCGTTATGGTTAGGCAGATACATCATGCCGTCAGTGGCAGCAAGATGCAGGTGCCTTACCGCCGCAGATGCCTGGCCGCTAAACAACGGCATCGCGACCGCGAGCCCTAATAATAAGATCCTCTTCTTCATTTTTCTCTCCTCCGAGATTAACAGGGCCAGTGGGACAGTCCCGTATTTTGCTTCATGCGGTTGATTTTAAATCCTGGCTGACCATTCCCCATTTCTACACGTCGGCCTAAGTCCTAAAATCGCCAATTAAATTTAAAAAATGGCTAAACACATGAAGCAGCGCATTGAAATTACCATTGAGTCGTGCTTGCCCACTGGCGTTATATTTAAATATCACTGCTGGTGTTGATCAATTTGGTGAAACCCTACTATGATGGGTGGGGTGAACCTTAATGTTATCTTAAGAAATAGGGTGAACCGCTTGCGGATAGGTCACTGGCTTAAAATAAAATCTATAAAAAACAATAAGATATAGTTGTCAAGATGGGTGGATGTCGGTATTCTTTACAGATGTTAGTTGTGGAAACAGAAGAGAAAAAATAAAAAAATAGAAAAAACAATAAGTTATTAAAAAAACCTAGGGTATTTACGGTGTCGGGATACTTTCCACTAAGTAATTTTCAGCCGGATGAGCCTCAGGAAATGTGACATATATCAAGCTGGTGGTGCCAGATTTTTGTTGTGGCACATGGTTTGCATGATATTTCATCAAATAACAGCCTGGCGTAGCGGACGGCAAACAGGCGTGAAATAGAAAATATAGCACTTGGCCATATATTACGGGGGATATATCGGATGGAAAGATTGAAAGTCGTTAAGGAATCTGTTGGTGGGCGGCAGGTACGTCTGGGCTCCAACAGCATGTCTGAAATGGTCAGGCGGTATGAGAGCCTCGACTTCAGTCCGGTAGAGTTGGCCAATGCCCGCACTGCTGATTGCGACAGGAGTTATTCCTGTTCGGGTTCGGAGAATCTTCCACTCTCACTGCTCAATGCCCAGGAGGCGGAACGAAAGCGGATCTCGCGGGAACTGCACGACTCCGTTTGCCAGTCGCTGACCGAAATCAGCCTGCGCGTACAACGCTGCGTTACCCATATCGAACGGAAAACTGCCGAGGAGCATCTGGGTAATGAGTGGGAAAATCTTTGCTCGTTGCCCCTGTTGGTGAGGGAGGCGCTTACCGAAGTTCGTAATATTTGCATGGCGCTTCGTCCCTCTGTGCTGGATGACCTTGGCGTTCTTCTGGCCATTCAGTGCCACTGCCGGCGCCTGCGTGAGACGAAGCCGGGATTTGCCATCGACACGTCGTTTACAGTGTCTGAGGATCAGATTCCCGACAAGTACAAAACCGCCATTTTTCGTGTGGTGCAGGAGGCGCTGAACAATGCCGTCAAATACTCCGATGCCACGAGAATACTGGTCACCCTGCACAGAGAGGGTGATGAGTTACTGCTGTCGATCGAGGACGATGGGCGGGGCTTTGATCTCACTGAGGTCTATGCGAAAAGTTTTCCCGATCAAAACGGCGGGCTGGGTTTGTATAGCATGCCTGAGTGGGTTGAAGGACTGGGCGGCAGATTTTTCATTGAGACCGATCAAGATCGTGGCACTGCGGTCAGCGCAAATTGGCTGTTGGCTGGCTGAAGCCTATTCCTGTTCTCATTTAATCTCTTGGTTTGATTCCCCGCAGCTTGCTGCGAGACGCTCGTAGGAATGGCGTCCCGCTGCGATCCTTATTGTCTTCATGATACTCATCATCTTCTATGGAAGATATTTGTAGAATGAAGATACCGATCACCTCCATATTCTCAAAAACGTTGGGTGCAACCTGCGCCCATGTTTTCTTCATCTTTGTCAGAATGTAGGGTGCGCTGTGCGCACCATGGTTTCTAGACCCCTGGATGGAGCCCCTGCCAATTACCGGAGGGTATGGTGGATGATTGCGGACTGAGTCGAATCTCTGAGCTGGTCCGCAATCGAGTGCTATTTGAGGCGAGGAGAGAAGCGCTGTCCTACCATTTTACGCCTGCTGCTGAATGCGGTGAGTAAAAACAGTCCGGCGAAGAACAGAAACAGGCTTGACGGTTCCGGCACGACACTGACTCGTTTGATGCGAAATTTGTCGTCGGTCTGGCCAATGGCGGGCGCGATGATCATCTGGTCGACTCCGCTAAGTCCTGAGAGGCTGAAAGGATTACTGAGGCTGATCTGTCCAGTGGTTTTGGTGAATCCGGCGATGCTCTCCAGGGTGACGAAGTTGAGATCCGTAAAACTGTCGATGCCGTTACCCGCGTCGGCATAGAGGGCGTCCAGGCCACTGCCAAGCCAAAGAGAGAAGTGATCGCTGCTGGAGACGCTGCCGAACTCTATGGTCAGGTCCTCCAGGAAAAAATCGAAATCGAAGAGTATTAGATCGATGTTGTCCTGATTATCGATCTGGGCGCTGCTATCGCTCACTTCCTTGTTGACACCGAGACCATTGTCGCTATTGCGGGTCAATTTCGCGTTCTTGAAGGTCGGGGAGAAACTGTCGTCAGGATTTTTTACCTGAGCAAAAGCATTGAGGATCACCGTCTCACCAGAGGTGGTGCAGTTCACAGCATCGGTGCTGACCCCTCCTGTGCTCAACGACTCATCACATGCAGAGGTTCCGGTGAAATCCCAGGTGACCGCCCCTGCATAGGCCCCTCCCTGTAATCCGAGAGTCAACACGATTCCGTACATTGCTTGTGATAGTTTCATGTCTTGTTCCCGCCCTGGCGTATGTTAGTCGTTGGTAATGTGGAGAGTGCACGCTACTTGTATATAGTGAAATGCACTTCTTTCTTGTTGATTTACAGGGATATAAGCAAGTCACATGCCATAATTTAAATTACAGTCTAACTACTTGAAAACTATAAAAAAACAGGATGTATTTACGAGCGGCAGCCAGCAGATGCTGTTTGCATGTAAAGGATTCCGACATAAAAAGGAAGAGTGTTCATTAATGTCGGGTGTTTGTTACGCGGAATTTACAATTATACAGGAAATATATTCCTGGACCCTCGAAAAAAAGCAGGCAACATATTGATTCTACAGAAATTATGTTTACAAGCAGTTAGTGGATTATGCTGCTGTAAAATATTCCGACATCTTGTTTGAGCAATATCCCGCAGATCTTTATTCGTAACCGAGATCGCGCTGTGTCTCTTCGAACGGACCACGTAGCACGGCTGCCAATTCAAATGGTTTGCGGGGCGGTACGGGACGCAGGGTATCTTTCCCATATTCGAGAAATTTTTCGTCGGCAGGTAATTCGCAGAAGCTGAGTATGTTCGACAGCCAGGTGTCCGGATCTGCCGTCAATTTCTCGTAGTCGATTCGCATGACATGATCAGGGTCATTCTCACACAGGCGCAGTCCCTCCCTCATACTGATGATCCACTCAACGGCTGCCCTGTCGGTATGCTTGTCGAAGGCCATTATCTCGTCCTGATGGTCGACAAGATCCCGATGCTCCGGCAGCAGCTGTTCCACCAACAGTCGCCATTTACGGTCATCTCTTCCCCACCAGTCATGGGTCTCAGCGCCCTTGTGAACCCCCAGTCGTTGCGACCAGCGGTTTATGGAGGTGCAGGTATCCCACCCATTGCGTGCAAGGAATAAAAAACGGGCGTCTGGGAACAGTGTCTTGATAAACGGGGTGCGGAAGATCATCTCCGGATACTTGTCGACCACCCTGCGTGATCCTGTCATACGCAGGTAGGCACCGTAGAGTCTTTGCAGGGTGATCCTGAGTTCATCACTCGCGTGTGTCTCGCCCATGCGATAGTGTGCCGACAGGCTGCTGTAGTTTCCTATCAGGTCCTCATTCGGATACGCCGAATGCCAGAGAGCCTTGGGTTCGTTCAGAAAGCCCACCTCCCTGTGCATCGACAACAGTACTCCGAGGATGGTTGTGCCACTGCGCCCTGTGCCGATGATATAGATGGGTTTTTCAACCGGCCTCAACTGTGGAAGCCTTTTCGCTGTACCGTGGATGCCAAAGACCAGTGGATTGATCCAGCGTCCCTTTGTCGTCAGTGGCCGCCCCTCGAAGAGCAGATAGCTGATCAGACGCGGCAGCAATCGTCCCGGCCTTGTCTTTACATAGTGTTTGTCAATCTGAGCGATCATTGTGTCTCTTTACCTCCGCCCAGCAGAGCCCTCAACTGGATCAATGTACGTTTCGGGTTGGCGATAACTGCCCCGAGAACATGGAGCGGTAAGCGCAGTAACGGCAGCACCAGCCAGGGATACCATCCGGAGCGGGCAACGGGTTCGTAACCAAGCTCCTGCATAAGCCCGGCAGCGGCTTTCTCTGTGATCAGGATGTCGCCTTTTGGAAGATGTCCGCGCCAGTCTGCTGAATACGATGCCGAGATGCCCCGTTTCTCGATATTATGTTCTGAGTGGGAGGAACCGACTTGGGGTACGTCGAGCATACGCTCGTCAAAGGGGATACCCAGGAAGGAACAGAGCGCCGTGAGTTGCTCCTCCGGTTCCTGGGTGAGGGACTCGAATTTCAGTTCGTGATATCTCGGCTGATCCTTCAGTTTGTGTCCCTGCCGTACAGCCTTGCTCCACAGTTTGATCATGGTGAAGGGGTGATAGTTCACCAACACACGCAGGACGTTTTTCCAAGGCATGCTTGCGGCGCCCCGCCATTTTTTCGTCCAGCGTTTTCTCTGTGAGAAGAGCACCGCACGGGGATCGCGCACGATCTGTACCACGCGTGATTCAGGGAACTGCTCAAGCAGATCCGCAGCATAAAAGATGTTGCGTGGTGTCTGATCAGTAATCAGCATTTCGCCATCCCGCTCCGGTAGATGGCTCAATACATGGCGGAACAGGGCTGCCGCAGGGAAGTGATCTGTGGGCTGCTGGTAGAGGTCTGCGATCAGTCTCCCGGCGTGTTCCCGTGCGTCAGCATCCGGTACTCCGGAGAAGATACCATGCCTGACACGTTGCAGCAGAACGGCAGCGGCATCTTCAGCCGTAACGCGATTCCAGTTTGGATCCGGTTGACGGGGATCCCAGAGCTCACCGAAAAAGTGCAGTTCGTTCAGCGCAAGAATTGCAGGGTGTTGTCCCAGGATTCGGTTGAGCATGGTGGTTCCGCTGCGTGAGGCACCGACAATGAACAGTAATTGGCACTCACCGTCTCTCATTGCCTATCCACGCTTGTCGGTGTTCTGTTCAAGCCAGGCGGGGAGGTTCGTGTATCCCCGTTCGGCGAGAATCTTGTTGAGCAGATGATTGGACTCCAGGAAAAGATCCTTCGCGCGGGCTTTCTGTTCATCGCTTATGATCTCACCCTGCTGTGCGGTATTCATCGACTGATACCATCGTCGTAGCACCCGCTTTATCCCAGGGCTGCCGCGGAAGAATTGCTCGCCCTTGTCGTTTACCCAGAGTGCGATTCGCTGTAGCGTCCGGTTGCGAAACTGCACTGTCTTGTTCTCCACGCCGAGACTGATTTCATCGTATACCGATTCGTCGATCTTCAGCCACCGACAGATCTCTTGCAGGAGTTTTGGGGCATCTGTGCGGAGATCATCGAAAAAAACCACCTTCAGACGGTCTCCGAACACTTCAAACCAGGGTTCGATGTAGTTGGCATAGCGTCCTCCCTCGATACCGAACCATATATTGTTTTCCCGTTGGGAGAGTTCCTCTTCGCTCATTTTGCGGCAGTGCTCCAGGTAGGACTCCAGCGAAAGATCAGCAGCCAGTTCGAGCATTGTCTTCTTGAAGCGGTAGAAGGAGAGCAGACGCCCGACAGGTTCGCGCAGCATCAGGATTATGTGCGTATCGCCGAGAGTATCATTGATCGCCTGCGCCACGGGTTTGCCGCCGTAGAAATAGCCCGGTGTCGACTCCATGATGTAGCGTTCGCCTGAGGTGTCCTCGAATTGTGCTGCGTACTCCTTGAGCGGTGCCATCGGTTCACCATAGCGTAGCGGCAGGAAGTAACAAGTCTCTTTGATCCTCGACGCACCTATCTCCGGGTGGAGAGCAAGATAGGAGAAGAGCGAAGTGGTCCCCGCCTTGTTCACGCCTGCAATGATCAGATTGGGCAATGCCATGATTTTTATCCCCGAAATCCTGAAGGACCAGTGTCTCTACAGGACCTTTTCGTAGACCGCCTCGATCTGTGCCAGATGTCGTTGCGGTGAGAACTGTTCGATAACTTTCTTTCTGCCTCTGCGACCCATTTCGCTCGCCTCGGACGGATGCTCTGACATCCACTTCATCCACTCTGCCAACGCCTGGTGGTCACCTGCTTCGATGAGGAAACCATCTTCACCTTCTGTTACGACTTCAGGCATACCGCCCATGCGACTGGCCACCACGGGCCGCCCGTGGGCGAAGGACTCGATCAATGCCAAGCCGAAGGTTTCGTAGCATTCTGACACCGTAATGGTACAGATGCTGCCGCGGATCAGTTCGCTGAGTTCGTCTCCCTGCTTGAAGCCGACATAATGTACATGTTCCATTCCCGGTTTGAACAGGTGCTGCTTGAGTGCCTCATGTTCGCTGCCGTCACCTGCAATGTACAGCGGTACCTCCGGCAACTGTTCCGCCGCACGGAGCAGTGTCCAGAGACCTTTGCTTTTCTCCAGGCGCCCAAAGTAGAGACAATAACCGCCTCGTTCGAAGTTGGGTTGAACCAACTCTGCATCGATGAAATTGTGTACGGTGGAGATTCTGTCGGCCGGTGCGCCGAGATCGATCAACTTGTTGCGCTGAAAATCACTCACAGTGATGAAGTGGTCTATCTTATCTCCGGCGCCAAACCAGCGGGAGACGTACGATTCCGCGGTGCTCAGACAGGAGCGGGCCAGCGAACCCCGATTGCAGCGGTTTTGTACCGCTCGCCAGAAATGCCGGCCGGCACAGGCCTCGCAGGGGCCGTCAGCCGTCACCAGTCCGTAAGTCGGACATACCAGCTTGAACTCGTGCAGCGTCTGTACGATTGGGATACCCCGTCTCTTCAGTGGTGCAAGAATGGAGGTGGTAAGCTGTCCGTAATAGATATGAAGATGTGCAAGGTCGATGCGGTTTTCCTGCAACAGTCTGTCGATGGCCTTGGCCGCAGGTCTTGAGTAGATGTATCGCAGAAGATCCGCCGCTGAAGGATCGTCGAAGTTGACGCCCTGCGGAAAATATCGGCTCCAGGTACTTGCCTGGTTGTTCGGATGCTGTGCCGAAAACGGGATAATCTCATAACCGTTGTCAGCGAGTAGCTTGTTTAGTTCGAAGCGGTATTTATCCGATCCACCACGGATAAAATTGATTTGCGAGATGCTCAGAATACTATTCATGATGTTTCGATGGGGGGCTTGGCGTTATCTTTGTTCCACCCATAACCGGCAGCTGACAGCAATCCCACGAGAAACCAGAAATAAAACGCGTACGCACGGATGACGAGTGTCCGCTCGACAAATGTGTAGATGAAAGTGACAACAATAAGAATTAGCACGGTGACGGCGAGCTTTCGCATGGTCGGTGTTACGGGCAGCTGCGATCTGCGAATACGGTTTGCATTGCGTCCCAGTCGCCAGAGCAGGAACATCCAGATGCTGAATCCTAGGATTCCGAAATAAACAAGCAGCGCCATCCAGTAGACGTCTCTGTAGGAGTTGTAGGTGAGCAGTTGGCTGAGTCCGGAACGGTCTGCAACAAACAGCTGGATGGCGTGACCGGGATCAGGCCCGAATCCCAGCAGGTTGAATGATCCGAATATACTAACGGCCGCTTCTCTGAAGAACCAGAGTCGGGAAGCGGATGCGGACCTGGCCCAATACTCTTCTGACATGAGGTGGCGCATCAGTTCAAACACCGCAACCTGGTGCTCCCGTGCTTCACGCCCGGAGACGATGTTTCCACTTTCCATCGCACTGTCTACAGCGATCATCAGGGCACCCCCGATCATCAGTAATAACAAACCCGGTACTATTCGGCGCCTGTCGCCGGAGAGCAGCAGTGCCAATATGGGGATGATGGCCCCCAGCATTATCGCTGCCCGTTTGTAGGTGGTGAGTATGCCCAGAATCAGCAAAGCTATCGCCACGACGAGAAAAATCGTCTCCCGCAGCGGGCGTGATCTCTCCATGAAAAAATCGCTTGCAGCAACCGACAGGGAAACAAGTAGAAACATCGCCAGGATACCCGGCTGCCCCAGGGTGCCGATGCCGGCGCCGATTCGATCCGTTGTTGGATCTCTGGTAAGCAGGGTTTTGCCGGCGATTTCTGTATCCATCAGGCGTAGATAGAAGAACTGTTTGATACCCTCTCCGCCGAGGAACTGTACGATTGCGATGGTGGCCTGAATAAGGCCCAGGATGATGATCAGCCGAAAGACGATTCTGATCTGCTCCGGTCTATACCTGAGGTTGGCCAGGATATAAAAGAGCACCACATAGCGAAGTAGTGAGCGAAGATTGGTAACGGCCGGGAGGGGGTCGGAGCCGTTTTTTACCAACGATACAAATGCAATCATTACGAACAGCAACAGCGGGAGATCGACCAGGGTGCGCCTGAAAGTCCGTCCGTCTCCAAGGCGGGTGGTCAGCAGCAGAACGAACAGCAGATAGATCGACGCCTCCACCGCTACGAACAGAATGGACTGCAGGGACTCAGCGCCCGGCAGGTAACGCATCATCAATGATTCGAAGGGCAGATAGGCGCCGAGAATCAGTACAATGTTGAATATCAGGCGGTCCACTCGACGGTCCAATTCCCAGTCAGTTGATCAGTGCATCATCAAAGATGGCTGAACAGAATGAATTGCCCGGTAACAGGAGTTTGTCCCATTCTCCTGCCTGGCGCGAAATCGCCACCTCAGGTGGAGCAGCCGAGGGGAACGTTTTGCTCCCACCGTTGGTGGCGGCGAGATCTCTGTTGGCAACGCAATCCAACTGCCATCCTCCCGCAAGCATTGTGCCGTTGATCTGAACCTTCAGGACCTGCTCGGCGCCGCTACGGTTGAGCAGCAGGAAATACCATTGCGATCCCGCACCACCCAGGACCGAAGCATTGACCGCAGAAAATCCTGCCGGGAATTCCTGGCTTCCCTTGATTTTAGGATTGTTGCCGATAGTAAAATCGTAGCGACTTTCTGCTTTGGCAAGTACTTCAGCGATCAGCTGAAATGGAAAGTATGCTGCCCGCTTTACCGTTGTGCCTTTTGGCGCCATATCCTTCTTCTTCGCTTTGGAAAAGAGTGAAGGCCACTTGCCTCTGGCCGCAATCTGATGATAGTTGGCGAGTATAATGGTATCGCTGTTGAGGATGCGGATAAAATGATCGCCTATGAACATGGCATGCAGCTGTGTATTGTTCATGCTGCGATTGCCGAAGCCGCGGATGTTCCATTCTGTCAGCCACAGTGGCATGTCGCCGTATAGATCCCGATAGTATTTCATCGCCGGATCCCATTGCTGTTCGAGCCTGGAGAAGAGGTCGTGGTAGAGGGTGTCGAGGTTGTCCGTATCCGGCATCCGCCAATAGGCGTGCACGGCTATGGCATCGGCGAAGTCGGCCTGCGTCATGGCCTGGTCCCATCGTTGTCGATAATCTCCTTTGGATCCCGAATCGGCAAAGAAGCCGGTCCCAGATGCCGGGACGGCCAGCTGGATCTCCGGATTCTCTCTGCGCATGGCATCTGCATGTCTGCGTGCTATTTGTAGATATTTCCCGGGGCCGCCGATCAAGTCACGGTATATACGGATATAGAACTCGTTGCCCAGTTCCCAACGTTTGATTTTATATCCCTTCTGTTTGGCGTAGCGCACCCAGGCCGCGCTCTCTTCCGGTGTGCCGGTAGACAGGTTCACAACCACCAGCGGCTCGATGCCAAAGCGTTCACAAAGCAGCATGAAGTCATCGAACGAGAAGCGCCCCTTTCTCAAATTCTGCAGCGACCGGTATCTGTCGAGATTCTCCCGATTGAGACTTGCTGCGCGTGTAATATCCATCTCTTCAAGGCGGAATCCCTCTTCTGCCCAGTGGTAGAAATTACCTACGGTGCCTCCAGGAAATCTCAATATTACCGGTTGTAGAGGTCCGATATGCTTGATGAATTCGTCATCGAGAAACCCGAAATGACCTGGCGCAAGGTTGGTGTTGAATCCGTAGACATCGTGATTTAATGGCGCTTGTGTTCGGCTGTCCACTTCGATTATGACCCCAGCCTGCACCTTGGCAAATGATCCCAAAAACAGTGCGGAAGCCAGCACAGCAGATCCCACTGACTTTACCCTTGTCCTGAATCCTGTGCCTCGCTGGTCCAAAATCAATTCATCACGGTGTTTGGGCGCTTGCTTTGGTTTCTATTCACGACTGCCCGCAGTGTTCATGCCAGGGGTATCCACTATCGCCGAACACCAGAAAATAGGGATTTAACATCGATTCCTTTTTACCGTACCGCAACATGTTGCCTGCGGTGTCAGTCACCCTTCCTCCTGCTGCTTCGACTACCGCTTGGGAAGCCGCTGTATCCCATTCAGAGGTGGGCCCCAATCTTGGATAGATGTCCGCCTCACCGGAAGCGACCAGGCAGAGCTTCAGGGAACTGCCCATGCTGATCAGTTTGTGGGGGCCGAGTTCGTTGAGAAAGTGTTTTAAGCTCTCTCCAGCGTGGGAACGGCTGCCCACTACCCGCACGGGACTCTGTCTGGTTCGGGTGGCGGAAATAGCATAAGCCTCCCCCGAACCGTTGCGCCGGAATGCGCCTGTTTCCAGGCTGCCGTAAAACAGCAGATCCAGCGCCGGTGCATAGACCACGCCCAATACCGGTTGGTTGTTCTCGATGAGTGCGATGTTTACCGTGAACTCACCATTTCTCTTGATGAACTCCTTGGTGCCGTCCAATGGGTCTATCAGCCAGAAACGCGTCCAGGAACGGCGTACCTCAAAGGGGATGCTATCTGATTCCTCTGACAGCACCGGAATATCCGGGTCAAGTTTGTGCAGCGATTCTACGATGATGTTATGCGATGCAAGATCTGCTTCGGTGAGCGGGGAGTTGTCCGACTTCGTCTGTACGTCGATCTCTTTGGCGTAGACATCCATGATGGCCCGGCCCGCTTTGATCGCTATTGGAATGATTTCATTCAGATACATGTTACAAACCTTTATTGTTGGAAAAATGCCAATGTTCGATGAGTGTGCGACTGTTCTCCCGTCCGATTGGCAATGGGCAATACAAGCCCTGTTTCTTGTTGATCATCGGTCTGGAATCACCAGTCAAACGGGCGACCGGTCAATGCTTCCAGCCGTCTGTTGTGCGGGCTGAAATAGGCTTCGAGTCTGCGTCTTGTTGCCGCTTTCATGGCCGGGGTCTGCAGCGGTTTCTCGTTCCAGGCCACAAGACGCTGTTTCAGTCTGTCGGATACCCTGCGAGGCAGCAGACGACGGATGATTTTTTTGATCTTGCCGCGATATGAGAGCACTTTGGCCAGTTGCGATGACCTGGCTTGGGCTGCCTTGTTGAAGCGTACTGAGACATCAGGTTCAAACGCTTCATCCACGCCGATCACTGAAAACAGCGCACGACAGATGCTCAGCGGCTCCTCCTTTAATTCGTCAAACGTAAATACATGTACCTGCCGGGGGCTGAAAATCACCTGTAATGCCGCTATCTGATCAGCGTAGATCCCTTTTCTAAGGTAGGTTGTGCCGTCATGGCCATCTCTGGATTCATCACACTCCGCCGACAGTTCCCGCTCGATGGCTGTCTCAAAATCTGCCGCATCCTCCCAGCCTCGGCGTTTGGCATGCCAATAGGCGGAATAGGCCCTGTCGATTGAGTTGCGCAACACCATTACCAAATGTACGTCGGGATTGTGTGCATGCAGGCGCTGCACGGCGGTTGGGTTTCCGCTGACCGCGACGCTCTTGGCGATAATCCTGATCCCTGTATCTGTACAGGGGGAAAAATAGCGGGCATGGGCAGCCGGATATCCCTCTTCGAACTCCTCATCATTGACGAAGTAGTTCATCTCCCGTTTGTCATGGGTGCAGATCTGAGGATGACTTCCGACATATCGAACAAGCGAGGTGGTGCCCGATTTCTCGGCTCCGATTATCATGACATCGATCGGTTTCACAGAGCGTGAGTTCACTTGCTGTGCTCCATTACACTTGTGACTCCCGTTTACCTATTCGTGCTGTGAAGGGCAGGGTGACAATGCCCAGATTTCGCCATACAAGGATTGCGGCAACGAGATTCTGGCTTGCCATGGTGACGGACGTTGCCACCGCCGCCCCCATAATCCCGTATCGCGGCACCAGTATCAGGTTCAATACCAGATTGATTGCTACGCAGAAAATAATATTATTTCTCATCAGCTTCTCGTGGCCCGTCATCATCAGAAGATAGGCGACGGAACCCGTGGCTACGTTGACGAACTGGCCCAGGGCAAGGATGGAGAGAATCGTGCCGCCCTCTGCGAACTCGGCGCCGAACAACCGCAGTATCCAGTCAGGGAAAAGCAGAAACACAGCCAGAACCGGCAGTGCGAGCAGGGTCATGAGCCGCGCCGCACCCACTGCAGTGGCCTCCAGTGCCTGCATGTCGCCGCGCTGATGCAGCTCTGCGAATTTCGGTGCGGAGATGCTGTTTACCGCAATCAGGATGAAGCTTGTAAGCAGGGCCGTGCGCTGGGCGATGTTGAAAATGCCGACATCGCTTGCTGTCCCCCACAATCCGAGAAAAAAAGTCGATGACCATTTGATCGCCAGGGTCAGCAGGGCAATTACCAACAATGGTCGGGCACTGCTGAGCAGGGCAGGGGGGAGCGACTGTCCACCTGAGACAGGGGATTTCTGCAAAGCACCCTTCCAGAATAATATGGCGATGGTGGTGGTGAGGAGTGCTGCTCCCACATGAGTCCAGACGGCTCCCACAATGCCGAAAGCGGGGGTCAGGATCAGGACTCCGGGGATGGCGAGCGCCGGTAGCCAGACGCTCTGCACAGACACTGCCGCTTTGATTCGTTTGAGCCCCTTCAGAGAGTGGGCATATAGGTTGAACATAGCCAGGGGGATGATGCCGAGAGACATCCAGAGCAGAGGCTCTGCCAGTTGTGGCTTGCCGAAAAGATCCGACGCAATGGTGTCGGACAGGAGGGCTGTCAGCAGGGCTACCGGCAGCGCCGCCGTCAGGAGGATACGCAGACAGTGGCGGTGCAGCACCGATATCATCGACCAGTCGCCCCTTGCTGCCTGCCGGGCGACCTCCCGCATGGCCAGAATGTCGGTGCCGAACTTACCCAGGGTACTGCCGAAGGTGATGATAGCCAGGGCGAGAAAATAGATACCCACGCCCTCGCTACCGAGTTGACGTGCAAGCAGAATGTTCAGTACGAAGGCCAGCCCTGCGGCTACGACCTTTAATACGAAGGCGGTCGTCGCGCCTCGGATGATCTCCATCAGGTGTTCATTGAGATGATGGAAATTCATGTGCAAATTACCCATCATCCCCGGGGATGGTGTTTGTCACGCTGATCGTTGTTTGTCCCGTTGACTACAATTCCGCGCAGCTCAACCCCGCCCTGCCACAGACGTTTGACCGAGTGCTCCAGTTCCGACAGGTTATGCTCGCCGGCCTTTACCACCAGCAGGGCTGCGCCGGCGTGTTGGCCTAATATCACCGCGTCGGCAACTTCCAGCAAAGGTGGGGAATCCAGGATCACGCGGTCGTAATGGGTCTGCATGGTATCCAGCACTTTCGCAAAGCGCTTCTTCATCAGAAGCTCTGCCGGGTTTTCTGCTGATCCGCCAGCGGGCAGGAGATGCAGGTGATCGAGACTGGTTTTCTGCAATGCATCGTTCAGTGTCAGATTTCCGAGCAGGATTTCTGTTAAGCCCGGGTCGCTCTTTTTTCCGAAGTGCTGGTTGAGCCTTCCATTACGCAAATCCGCATCGATGATGCAGACGCGATCTCCCCCACTGGCCAGTACTACGCCCAGGTTTGCCGCTACAAAACTTGTGCCTACGCCGCTCTTGGGTCCCGTTACCAGGAGCAGCCGGTTCGGTACCTGTGTGAGCACGTGATTCAGGGTCGAACGCAGGCTTCGCAATCCCTCCACTGCCGGATCGTTAGGCTGTATTGCCGCCAGGAGTGACACATCATCACTGTTTTTCTTTTTCAGTCTCTTCAGGCGTCTTTGTGCTTTGCTGTTGGGCAGTGTCACAAATACCGGAATGCCGAGCCTGGCCTCGATCTGGTTCGGATCGTACACGCTCAGTTCCAATGCCCGGCGTATGAAAACGCTCAGTATTGCGATGAATAACCCTGCCAGCAGGGCAATGAGAAGAATCTGGGCTTTGCGGGGCTTGACCGCTTCGCTCGATGTCAATGCCGGGTCGATGATCTGTACGTTACTGACACTGCTTGCCTTGGCTACGCGCAGTTCCTGGGAACTTTTGAGCAGCTCCGTGTAGAGTTTTGTCGTAACCTCCACGTCGCGGGAGTAGAGTAAGAAGCAGGGCGTAGTCGAACTATTTCCCTGCTTCTCCTCACCGAACCGTACGTGCACCTCTCAGCGCATACGGCTCTCCATTCAAGCATG
>JAESPE010000130.1 GCA_016756835.1 gamma proteobacterium endosymbiont of Lamellibrachia anaximandri
GCGCTCGGATGCCTACTTTGCTTCCCCTCTGGCGCAAGGCACGCCGGGTAAGCAGTGCGGCCTCGCGGCTACCGGGGACTACCAGCCTTCGCTTCGCTCTCCATGGCTGGCAGCGGTTGTGGCCCGGCCTGAGCCAAAAGCGGAGATAAGATTCCTGCTAAAACGAGGGCACACGCCAGCTTATTACGCATACAAATTTCCCAGTTATCGACTGACTATTTATCAGAACCAGCCCGCATAGTACATAGTTATGAAACCTCGGTACACGTGCCTGTCTTCTGCGAGAATTTACTTCCTTTATATGACAGAACGACTGACCAGGTGGGTACTGCAGGTAAACACAATAGAGCGCTGGCCCAGAAAAAGATCCCCGCTACAAGCAGACGGGGTATAAATTGTAGGAACGCTTCGCAGCAAGCTGCGGGAAATCTAACCCAGATATTGAAGCCGCTGAGTGCGAGACATCTGAAAGAGTGATTTTCTTCTTGTTTTGAGTAAGCCCCCTCGCTACCGGGATAGAACCTCGTCCACACGTTTCAGATCATCCTCGGTATCCACCCCATGTCCTGCTGCTTCAACTGCCTGACTGACATGAATCTTCCCACCGTGCCAAAGCACTCTCAACTGTTCCAGGGATTCCGCCTGTTCAAGTGGAGCGTGAGCCCAGGAGACAAACTGCTTCAGGTAACCGGCACGATAGGCATAAAGACCGATATGACGGTTGAATTCCACACTTGCCGGGAGGGACTCTCTGCCTTCGAGAAACTCATCCCGGTGCCAGGGAATCGGCGCCCGGCTGAAATAGAGTGCGTAACCTTCAATATCTGTCACGACCTTCACAACATGGGGATCGAATAGCATCTCATGGGATTCAATGGGGGCCGAGAGCGTGGTAACACCTGCCGGCTCGTGACTCTGCATATCGGCGGCCACCTGATCGATCAACGACGCCGGCATGGTGGGCTCGTCACCCTGCAGATTCACCACGATGGTATCTGCGGCCCAGTGCAGCTGCTCCACCACTTCGGCAATCCTGTCAGAGCCGCTACGATGGTGCGCGGCGGTCATGCAGACTTCGGCACCAAAGGCCTTGGCCGCCTGACTGATGCGTTTATCATCGGTTGCGATGACCACTTCGTCAGCACCACTCTCCCGGGCTCGTTCGTAGACGTGCTGGATCATGGGCCTGCCTGCAATCTCCCGGAGTGGCTTTCCCGGCAGACGGACCGATGAGTAACGTGCTGGAATGACAACTTTGAAATCCATATCGATTAGCCCTCGGGTACCTCTTCATCCGCCGCCAGTTCGCGTGCTTCGTCCTGCAACATTACCGGAATGTCATCCCTGATCGGGAATGCCAACCGATCAACTCTGCAGATAAGCTCTGCAGCCTTCTTATCATAGTAGAGATTGCCTTTGCAGAGAGGGCAAACAAGAATTTCGAGCAGTTTATTATCCATTACACAACCTGTTGATGATTTGCGTCAGCTGTTGGATGAATCCGTCATCGAGCCTCGCGTCAGCGGGAACGTACCAAAGGTTTTTTCCCGCGAATGGTGTGCACTTTACCGCATCTTTCTCCGTCATGAGAACCGTCTTTTTTTGCAAAGGCAAAAGATCTTCTTCCACAAACGGGTGATGGTCCGGAAAGGGGTGGCGATTGATCCTCAGTCCGGCCGCTTCGAGCATACCGAAAAATCGTTCGGGATTACCAATGGCAGCGACAGCTTCGATCGGCTGTCCTGCGAACTCCGACAGACTTCGCTGCTGCTCGCTGTCAGCCAACAGCCGCGCTTTTTCTCCTTCAACCCGCATTTGAAAAGCATCGTGACGAAATGGTTTCTCACCATTGACTACCAGCAGATCAACCTGATTGAGCCGGAATTGCCGCTCCCGGAGGGGACCGGCAGGCAGGCAGAGGCCGTTACCGAAGCCTCTTTTCCCGTCGATGACGACGATCTCTGCATCCCGTTGCAGCGCGTAGTGCTGCAAGCCATCGTCGGAGAGAATCAGGTCACAGGGATGTGCCGCAAGCAGTGCGCGGGCCACGTCGGGACGATTGGGACCGGCAAAGACCGGACATCCCGAGCGACGTGCGAGCAATACCGCCTCGTCCCCCACTTCCGATGCGCTACTATCGACCGAAACCTCACGCGGCCAGGACTCGGCCTTGCCACCATATCCACGGGTGATGATGCCTGGCTGTAATCCTCTGTCCTTCAACCATTCTGCGAGCCAGATGACCAGCGGAGTCTTACCGGTGCCGCCGACGGTGATATTGCCTATGACGATAACCGGAACCGATATCCGCTCACGGCTCAGAAGGCCGATCCGATAGGCGATCCGGCGTAGCCATGACAGCAGACAGAAGAGCAGGGAAAGCGGCAGGAGGATCAGACTGATCAGGTTCCATCCTTCCCAGTAGTGATCGATGCTTTTCAAGGACTCTTCGGCTTATGCGCGGCAAAAGTCATGTGCAGAAAACCGAGTTGGCTTGCTGCATCCATTACCGTCATTACCGATTGGTGGGGCGTCTTGGCGTCCGCATTAATGATGACAGGAAGATCTTTCTTCTCCCCTGCGGCTTTTGTGATGGCCTTTTTCAGGGTCTCGATCTCAGTATTGATGACTTCCTGCTGATTGACGTAGAAGGTACCCGACGCATCAATGGTGATATCGAGCATATTCGCCGCTGTCTGCGCCTCTTCTCCGGCAGCTTCCGGCAGTTCAACCTCAATCTGGGTCTCCCGGTCGAAAGTGGTCGAAACCATGAAGAAGATCAGCAGCAGGAAAACCACGTCGATCAACGGCGTGATATCGACCTCAATGGTTTTTTTTCGGTGCGGCCGCAGGTTCACCCGGAGACCCGTTCCCGCTCACCGTGGATCACCTCCACCAGTTTCAATGCCTGCTCCTCCATGCCCAGCACCAGTTTATCGACAAGCCCGGTGAAATAGCGATGGAACATCAGACTGGGAATGGCAACGGAGAGACCAGCCGCCGTAGTTATCAGTGCTTCGGAAATGCCGCCTGCCAATATGCCCGGATCGCCGACCCCTGCGGTCACAATGGCGCCGAACACTTTTATCATTCCAAATACCGTACCCAATAACCCCAGCAGTGGTGCAATGGAAGCGATGGTACCCAAAGTGTTGAGGTAGCGTTCAAGCTCCAGTACCACCTGACGTCCCACCTCTTCAATACTCTCTTTCATGACCTCTTTGGAGTGGTGACGATTCACCATGCCGGCAGCAAGGATTCGCCCGAGAGGAGAGCTTTTGCGTAATTTCTCCAGATCGGCGCGCTCGAGTTGATTCTCATTGTGTAACTTCCAAAGTTGCTGCATCAAAATTGCAGGCATTACCCTTCTGCGGCGAAGGGACCAGAAGCGTTCCAGGACAATCGCAAGGGCAACGATGGAACAGGCAATGATGGGAGCCATGAGCCACCCGCCCGCTTTTACAAATTCAAACACTGTAGTCTGGACCTCTTGGGAATGTACTGATAATCATACTGTATCTATGCATAACTCCGAAAGGGAACGAGTTCACTCATTCCAAGAGGTGCTCCAGTAGTGACGCCTCTCCCGACGAATGCGATAGGGCCTCCCGAGCCCGGATTCCGGATGAAAATCAATTTGAATGGCACCCTCCTCCGCGCTGTTGAGCAACTTTGCCCCCAAGTCACGCCACCGCTGCTGGACATCCGCTTTGGGAAAACCAAACCGGTTTCGGTATCCGGTCGGGAACAGCACATATTCCGGTCTCACCGTGTCGGCAAACGGCTGGGTGGAGGATGTCGCAGAGCCGTGATGCGGCGCGATCAGAACATCACTTTTCAGATCCTTGCCATATCTCTCTGCCAACCATTTCTCCGCCTGTTGCTCTACATCACCGGGAATCAGTAATGATCCACCGCGTCCCGCGACTCTCAATACACAGGAAGCATCATTGCCTGCCAGAAATTCTTCGCTTCCATCCGGATGCAGTATCTCAAATGAGACGCCATCCCACTGCCACGACATACCGGAACGGCAGTAACGAAAATCGGGAACAGCCATGGGTTCGCCCCCGATCAGATCCACCACCGTTATCCCCTTGAGCAAGGGCGCCACACCGCCGGAATGGTCCTGATCGCCATTGCTTACCACCAGTCGATCTATCTGCTCTATACCCCGGCTGTGGAGATAGGGCAGGAGCGCAGCCTCTGCGGTATTGAATCCGGAAGGAAAAGCGGGGCCAGTGTCGTAGACAAGCTGGTGCCGCTCGGTTTCCACTACCGCGGACAATCCCTGTCCCACATCAAGCAGGGTGAGTCTGAATCCACCTGGAAGTGGACGCTGCGGTGAACTGAATATCAGAGGCAGTAGCAGTAATACACCAGCCCCACGCAGCGGCAAGCCTCCAGGCAGGAGAAATAGCAGTATCCCCCCCATCGCCCCAGCCCAGATCCAGAGCGGCTGGTCAGGTAAAAATAGTGCGGCAAAACTGATATCGGCCGCCCATTCGATAATCACCAGGGTATAAGTGACGCAGAGTTCCGCCAGCTTCGCCCACAAAACCGCTGCCGCTGGAAAGCTCAATAGCGGCAATCCAAAAAGGACCAGGGGCACCAACACAAGAGTAAACCAGGGCACCAGTAGCAGATTGACCAGGGGGGCGACCAGAGATGCCCGTCCAAACTGTATAAAGAGTAAGGGGGCCAGTCCCAGTGCAACCACCCATTGAACTCGCCCCCATTGGTGCCAACCTGTCGGCCGTCCGATCCGTCCCGTGACCGATAGCAGAATCACACCAACCGCCCCGAAGGAGAGCCAAAACCCTGCAGAGAGCGTTGCTGCCGGATCGAGCAGCATCACAAGAAATAGCGCCATGCTGAACGAACGACTAATCACGGGGGTGCGCCCGAATAGCGTTGCCCCAAGTACCAGATAGAGCATAATCAAAGCCCGCTGGGTAGGCAGGGAAAAACCGGCCAACATGGCATATATGGTCCCACCCAATAACCCGGTTATTGCACCGGCTTTTGGCGCTGGCAGCCACAACATCAAATTCGGCCATAGCCGCCACAACCACTGACCAAGAAAGAACATCAGACCCGCCACAATGCCGATGTGGAGTCCGGAGATTGCAATGAGATGGTTGGTGCCGGTTCGGGTAAATGCCTCCCAGTCACTGCTGGAGATTCCACCCCGATCACCAATCGCCAAAGCGCGAATCAGGCCTGATGACTTTTGCGACTCTACCAAGTGCTCTATTTCGCTGCCGATTCGATGACGTATGCGATCGATCATGTAGCTGAAATCATCTACACCTGTCAATTGATTATCGGTACTGCGCACTACATAACCGGTGGCGCGAATTCTGCGGCTGTAGAGCCATTTTTCGTAGTTAAATCCTGCTGGATTCTGCAATCCTCTGGATCTTTTCAATCTGACCTGCAACTGCCAGCGCTGCCCGGGAAGCAAGACTCCGTCAAAACGATACCAGTTGAGTCGAAGCCGCCTCTGCAGAGGCTCAGGGCCACGCTTCGACTGCACCGTCTCCAACTCCAACTCAAATCGATTGATGGATGATGTCTGTTTAGGGAGAGAGGCAACCACACCGGTAACAATGAGGGTTTCCCCTTCAAGTGAAAGTGGCATTGCCTGTGAAAGCTGGAGCCAGGCAAAGAGAAAGGCCCAAAGCCCACCAGCAAGCAGTGCAGACAGGGGCTGCGTCAGCCGTGAAGCCCAAAATAGAGGAAGCGTTGCAGCAGCGCTGAACCAGGCGGGTTCAGGCAACACCGGCAGCAACTGGAAGAGTGCTGTTCCGGTGACAAAGGCGAGCAGAATAAATGTCATGAAACATCCCTGTCATGAAAACTTCAGCAGCTTTTTGTGGCGCATCCTGCCCCACCGTGATTCAATAGTATTAACCGCACAGATCCCGACGTATTATCTTCGCGGAAGCCATGCCAAAACATCTGATAAAACGTATTACACCTGACCATGACACCATCCGCAACCATAAGCATTTGCGGGTGTTTGGGACATTGCTACATGATGCCAATCTATGGCATCTGAATCGTAGATCTGCTGCGGGTGCCTTTGCGGTGGGACTCTTTATGGCCTTTGTGCCGGTACCCTTTCAGATGCTGCTTGCGGCCGGCGCTGCCATCATCTGCCGGGTCAATCTTCCCCTGTCCGTGGCGCTCGTCTGGATCACCAATCCACTCACCATCCCTCCGATCTTCTTTCTTGCCTATCTGGTGGGTACCACGGTACTTGGTTCACCGCAGGACACGCAGGCCTTTGAGTTCAGCGTTGATGGGCTGCAAAACGGCCTCGATGGGGTATGGGCGCCCTTTCTCCTGGGCTGTCTGATCTGCGGCAGTTTTTTTTCTCTGCTCAGCTACTTTACTATTCGCGGTCTTTGGCGCTGGCATGTCATCAGTCAGTGGAGACGGCGCAGTCATCGTCATTCATAAAGGTTCTCAAACAACCGTCGATCAGTTGCCAGGTGTGGTCCATGCGGGCCGCCAGTTCGGGATCATGAGTCACGATGACGAAACTGGTACCCTGCTCCCGGTTGAGTTCCAGCATCAGTTCATAGACATGCTCAGCAGTGCGCCGGTCAAGATTACCTGTAGGTTCATCAGCCAGTACACAGGCGGGTGAGTTAACCAGCGCCCGGGCCAATGCCGCACGCTGTCTTTCTCCGCCGGACATTTCACCGGGTTTATGTTGTATTCTCGCGCCGAGGCCTACTCTATCAAGGATCTCGCCAGCCTTTCTGCGCGCATCGGCAACCGGATACCCGCCAATAAGCAGCGGCATGGCGACATTTTCCAGCGCAGTGAATTCAGCCAGCAGATGATGAAATTGATAAACGAATCCGAGTTTTTGGTTGCGCAGTTTTCCTCTTGCCCGTTCGCCTAACGACAATAGATCCTCGCCGGATAGCCGTACCTGTCCCCCATCAGGCCGATCCAGCCCACCCAGACAGTGCAGCAGTGTACTCTTGCCCGATCCGGAACTGCCGACAATCGCGATCCGCTCGCCCCGTCTTATGGTCATATCGACACCACGCAGTACTTCCACCCGCAGATCACCTTGAGAGAAGGTTCGTACGACGCCCTTGGCCTGGAGCACAATCTCCTGTCTACTCATAGCGTAGCGCCTCAGCCGGTTGGGTGCGGGAGGCCTTCCAGGCTGGATAGAGGGTTGCCAGCAGAGTGATCAGAAACGCCGTAACGCCAATGGAGAGAACATCTTCCATATGGGGGTCGGATGGGAGCTCGCTGATGTAGTAGATGTTAGGATCGAGAAAATCGATATTGAATACACCTTCGACCCAGCTGACGATCGCCTCTACATTGGTTGCAAGTAACAGCCCACCGATCATGCCGAGGATATTGCCGACAAAGCCGATAGCCGCACCCTGAACCATAAAGATCCCCATGATGGTGCCCGGTGAAGCGCCCAATGTTCGCAGAATGGCAATATCTGCCTGCTTATCGGTAACCACCATCACCAGAGTCGAAACGATATTAAACGCGGCAACCGCCACAATCAGCGAAAGAATGATCGACATCATGCGTTTTTCGGTCTGTAGCGCGGCAAAGAAATTGCGGTGCTGCATGGTCCAGTCACTGATGCGGTAGTAGCCCCCCATCTTGAGGGCCAGCTCCCTGGAAACCTTCGGCGCCAGAAAGAGGTCATCCAGCTTCAGACGCACACCGGTTATGCTGTCGTTGAGTCGCATCAATTTGGCGGCATCTTGCAGGTGTAAAAGCGCAACGCCCCTGTCGTACTCGCCCATGCCTACTTCAAAGATACCACTCACCGTAAACCTTTTTAGACGGGGCATGATGCCTGCGGGTGTGACATTGATCTGCGGTGTTACCAGCGTTACCTTCTCCCCCACCCCGACGCCAAGCAGGTAGGCGAGTTCCTGCCCAAGAATAATCCCATAGCTGCCTGGCTTAAGGTCATCGATACTCCCCTTCTTCACGGCAGTCACCACGTCGGAAACCTTGCCCTCTTCAGCAGGCAGAATCCCCCGTAGCAGCACACCACTGACTTTCTGACCGTTGATAAGCATGCCCTGACCTTCGACATACGGGGCACGTCCAATGACATGGGGGTTCTTTCCCGCCATTGCGTCCACTTCGCGCCAGTCTGTGAGGCCACCCCGTACTGCGGAAATAGTGGCATGTGACGCCATTCCGAGAATTCGTTCACGGACTTCCTTGTGAAAGCCGTTCATAACTGAGAGCACGACAATCAACGCTATCACGCCCAGCATGATGCCGAGCATGGAGATTGTCGAAATGAACGAGATGAAATGATTACGCCGTTTCGCCCGGGTATATCGCATCCCGATGAAGAGTTCGAGGGGTCTATACATAGCCCGGCATTAAACCACAGTAGGCATTAAAAGACCCCAAGTTTTCTATAGTTAGGCAAGAGTGCTATATTTATTTTTAGATTGCAGAAATGCAAACAGGCCTTAAGGAGTTATTCCTGATGAGATTCCCAATTTCGCTCTTTCTTGCAGCCAGTCTGCTGATTGCGGTCACCCCCGTTCACTCTGATGTATTACTGCTCGACGCTATTAATGAGGCGCCGCTCAACAGTGAAGAGGGGATTCCTCGTCCAAATCGCGGCATGACGATGAAACAGGTCAAAACAGATTTCGGAGAGCCTGCCATGGAACATCCCTGGGTGGGCTATCCACCAATCACACGCTGGGACTATGCGGACTTTTCAGTTTTTTTTGAAAGCGAATATGTCTTGAACTCTGTGGTTCGCCGCCAGTAACAGCCCACCCATCTTTCGTCAATTTTCACCACAAATGAAGAATAATCCGTCGGACAGGAAGATATAGCCCCCTCAAAAGTCTACAAAGCAAGTGAGTCTTCGACCTCGTGAAAGATTTTGGGACATCCCAGTCCCCAAAATCGACTCGGCCTTCGACAGCCTGTTTGTGCCCCGGCCGTCCCGGT
>JAESPE010000131.1 GCA_016756835.1 gamma proteobacterium endosymbiont of Lamellibrachia anaximandri
ATTTCGGACCTACCATGCTGCTGAAATTGCTTTATATCACGCGCTTGGGGCGTTACCCGTACCGGAAACTACCCACGAATTTTTCTGAGGAGGCTAATATTGCTATTTGGATTACTGGCAGGCATTCCATATGCCAGATCAATCATTGAAAATAAGTCAGAAAGTGTAGTGCTTGCATGGCGTGTTGCTCACTCTGCCTTGTCAATGGGGGCTATTCTTATGTTATCACTTGTGTCAATACTCCCTTTGCTAAATGTAAATATGGTAATTAAGTGGATTATTTCAGTACTTATTATTGTTTCTGGATATGCTTTCTCAATGGCCCTATACCTTGGTCCTTGTGTAGGGCATAGAGGGCTTTCTTGCAAAGGGCCGGTATTTGCTAAGGTGGTTTACCTAGGAAATACAATCGGGGCAGCTACATCGATGATTGCTTCATGTGCTTTGCTATTCTCAGCGTGGCAATCACTTAATACATAGAGTTTAAAGTATAGCTAAATAATCCATTAGAAGACTAGAAATAATGATAGGAAACGATTCATATACGCAAATAAAAAGATTGATCTGGAGAAGTGGTTTTTTTGCTCTATTTCTACTAGCGCCTGTGTTGGATATTTTTCGTTTTGACCTAAACAAAAATCATATGATATTTCTGTGGCACCCTTGGACCTTGGGCATCGATAGTTCAAAAACCGGTTTTGAGCTCGTTTTTGACATGTTTATTCTGTTTTTTCTTCCGCTCGGACTTTTTCTTTGGATTGGATTCTATGTGTCGTGGAAATGGGGGCGATTATACTGTGGATGGCTCTGCCCCCATTTTCCAGTTGTAGAAGCGATCAATTCGTTGATGCGTCGTGCTTCCGGCAAGCTGTCAATCTGGGATAAGGAAAAACTACCAAATGAACAGATGGACGGTAAGCGAATAGAGCCTAATAAAATGTGGTGGGTCGTTACTATTGTTGTCGTTATATTAATTTCCTTTGTTTGGGGGGCGGCGCTTTTAACCTATCTTCTTCCGCCAAAGGAAATATATGGCAACCTTCTTGGCGGCAATCTAACGAGGAATCAATTTATCTTCATTGCTACTACCACCTTACTATTTGCACTAGAGTTTACCGCAGCGCGGCATCTTTTCTGTCGTTTTGGTTGTGCGATTGGTTTGCTGCAGAGTTTGATATGGATGGCTAATAAGAAGGCCATGGTGGTCGCATTTGATCGTAAGAGCGCTAAATTATGTGCCGATTGTGACAGGTCCTGCGAACATGCCTGTCCCATGCGATTAAAACCCCGTAGTCTTAAGCGTAGTATGTTTACCTGCACTCAGTGTATGCAGTGTGTGGATGCCTGCGAGAAAGTGCAGGATAAGAAAAGCGGTGCTCCTCTATTGAAAATGCTAGAAGAGCACTGCGCACTGGATGTCTCAGACCGTGGATTTGGACGTAAGCCGGTAGTTCCAGAGCGATGTTTTAGCTCCGAAAACACAGGGAAAAGGCATTGCGCGTGTAATCAAACCCAATATGTTCCAGTGAGAGAACGAGAATCAGTAGATAATTCCAAGAATGCCCTTGGGTGATCAGGTGTTAAATCATTATGAAGATATCATTATTACAAATCACGCGGCACTATTTGTTACGATTAGGGCTACTGAAAAAAACTTTACGACCCCCTTCTATTATAAACATTGCGATATTGAACAGCGAGCGGCTAGATAAACCTGATAGGTTCATAATTCCATAAATGAGAAGGTGCAATTAGAAACCTTCTGATGGGGGTGCCAATGCTATGGATTGAGCGCTGCGGTGGGAAACTCCTATATCGCCCGTTTTTGCGCGGTTGCGAAGCGCTATCCCATGAAGGAACCGTCACAGATTTTGGCTGAACTGGTTACCACGACGCCGGGAGAAGAGGGCAAATGGTTCGCCACGGCCAAGGATCTCAAGCTTTATGGTCTGGCGCTGGAGTTAGCGAACCGAACACCCTATGATCCAAAAACGCTGACAAGAGCGGCGAGGGACTATCTCGATACGGAACCTGCCTTTGCACTCGGTTCCGCCATGGCTGTCCTTCGTTGGTTGAGTGAGGGCTGGGGCTACGAGGTGACCAGCGGCGATGTGGTGGAGGCCTATGATCAGGCGATGGATGCCGCAGCTAGGTTGAATAAAGTTGACCAGGTAAAAGACCAGATTCGGCAGCTCATCAACTCGAATGAGAGCGCTTCAGTGCTGTTCGTTCGACAGTCTTTGCACGGACGTATACGTGCGCATCTTTCGTTCGTTAACGAGATGTGATCGCGGTCTAATTATTAAACCTGAGTGTATGCGCTTTGTGCAAAAAACAACCAAAACGCGCTCCACCCATGCTCCATACGCGCTCCATTATTGGGACTATCGTGGACAATGAGAGACGGCGAAACGAAATTAACGACATAAAAAAGCCCTGTAAAAACAGGGCCTTCCATCACTTCTGGTAGTCTATGATGGTCTTTCAAGTTGGTGCCGAGGAGAGGACTTGATTTTCCACTCTCCACGTCATCGATCTCTAACTCACTGATTTATGGGTGATTAAACGTCGCGAATCTGACTCTTTGTAGCAGTGATTTGTAGTGGTTTTGCGTGACGTGAAGGCTACCTTATCCTTGGGCAGGGGGGAAATCTGATCGTATCCTGATACGGATTAAGTCTTAGCTTAGTCGACCAATTTTTAAATTCAGCCATGCAGATTACGCACCCCATACGGCTCGAAGTCGTAGGTCTCGAAGACTACCCGACTTCTGATAGGTCAAAAAACAGTCAAGTTACGGTAGCGGTTAAAGCTGATCTGATAAGCAGTGCCGAGTTATTAAACCCTGCTTTCGACACAATGCAGGCCTTCAGCCAATGGAAAACGTGGTGCGTTCCTTTTAATTCCTATAAATTGCGCTGCCACCGTTTCCTTTTCCCGTGATAGCATCAAACGGTTTATGGTATCCATAATGAAAACAAAATAGAGGTCGACAGCATGGCAATGACATCCCAGAAGCGTGTCCACTATTTCGGCAAGACGAAATCTGAGGGCAGCAAGGAAATGAAGGATCTTCTTGGAGGCAAGGGAGCCAACCTGGCAGAGATGACCTCTATTGGTCTGCCGGTGCCACCGGGATTTACCATTACCACCGAGACCTGCGCCGAGTACGACGCCATCGGTAGAAAGTTGCCTGATGGCCTGCTGGATGAAGTTCACAGCAATATGGCGCTGCTGGAGGAGGAGACGGGTAAGAAGTTCGGCTCTGAGGACAACCCGCTGCTGGTGTCTGTTCGTAGTGGCGCTGCGGTCAGTATGCCCGGCATGATGGATACCGTGCTCAACCTCGGCCTTACCGACAAGGCGATGGACGGCCTGGCCGATGTTTCGGGCAACCGTCGTTTTGCCCTCGATGCCTATCGCCGCCTGATCAATATGTTTGGTGATGTGGTGATGGAGGTGCCACATCACATCTTCGAGGATGAGTTTGACCGCATCAAGGATAAGTATGATGTCTCCGAAGATACCGACCTCAACGAAGCGGGCCTGGAAGAGCTGATCACTGCCTATAAAGCGGTCTATAAAAACTCTACCGGGGATGATTTCCCCCAGGACCCCTATCTGCAACTGGAGAAGGCGGTCGAGGCGGTATTCAAGAGCTGGAATATCCCCCGAGCCGTGCGTTATCGCGAGATCAATGAGATCACCGGGCTGCTGGGCACAGCGGTCAATGTACAGACCATGGTGTTCGGCAACATGGGTGACGACTCCGGTACCGGTGTCGCTTTTACCCGCGATCCCTCAACCGGTGAGAACAAGTTCTTTGGCGAATTCCTGATCAACGCCCAGGGCGAGGACGTAGTGGCCGGTATCCGCACGCCGCAGAATGTTGATGAGATGGTGAAGTGGCGCCCCGAAATCTATGAACAGCTACTGGATGTGAAACGCATACTGGAGAACCACTACCGCGAGATGCAGGACATCGAGTACACCATCGAAAAGGGTAACCTGTTATTACTGCAGACTCGCAATGGAAAGCGTACCGGCCGGGCGGCGGTGAAGATCGCAGTGGAGATGGTGGTGGAGGGTCGTATCACCCAGCAGGAGGCGCTGCTGCGCGTGCCTGCCAACGACCTCAATCAGCTGCTGCTGCCTACCTTTGATGCCAAAGCCGAGCGCGATATCCTGACGGTGGGGCTACCCGCCTCTCCTGGTGCAGCCTCCGGCAAGATTGCCTACTCCGCCGATGAGGCGGTGGATCGTACCCATGAAGGCGAATCCGTCATCCTGGTGCGTAAAGACACCAGCCCGGAAGATGTCAGTGGTATGCATGCCGCCGCCGGCATTCTCACTTCAACTGGAGGCATGACCAGTCATGCAGCTGTTGTCGCCCGTGGCTGGGGCAAGTGCTGTATCGCCGGTGCCGGAGAGGTGGTGATCGATGAAAAGAATCGCTGCATCACCATCAATGGCCGCCCCTTCGGTGGCCAAGACATTATCAGCATTGACGGCTCCTCCGGCGAGGTGATGGCCGGCGATGTGCCCCGGAAAGAGCCCAAGCTCTCCGAGGAGTTCAAATCGTTGATGGAGTGGGCGGATCACTACCGCACATTACAAGTCTGGACCAACGCGGATACCCCGCAGGATGCCGAACGCGCCCGTAATTGGGGCGCCCAGGGCATTGGCCTGTGCCGTACCGAGCATATGTTCTTTGAAGGTGACCGCATCACCGATATGCGCGAAATGATCCTGGCCGATAATCTAGAGGCGCGCCAGGTTGGACTTGATAAGCTATTGCCACATCAACGAGAGGACTTCAAAGGGCTGTTCACGTCCATGCAGGGCTTGTCGGTGACTGTGCGCCTGCTCGATCCACCGCTGCACGAATTTCTACCCCATGAGGAGCATCTGCAGCAGGAGTTGGCAGACCGTTTGCGGGTACCCTTGGAGAAGATCATGGCGCGTGTCACCCAGCTGCATGAAACCAATCCCATGCTCGGCCACCGCGGCTGCCGTCTCTCCATCTCCTATCCTGAGATCCTCGTTATGCAGGCGACTGCCATCACCGAGGCGGCTATCGAATGTAAACAGGAAGGCATTGATGCACGCCCGGAAATCATGGTGCCGCTGATTGGTACCAGCAAGGAACTTTCACTGTTGCGCAAACAGATAGAGACGACTATCCAGGGCGTCAAAGAGACCAAGGGTTTTACGGATGAACTCGCTATCCCGGTCGGCACCATGATCGAGATTCCGCGCGCCGCCCTGACGGCGGACGAGATAGCAAAGCACGCTGACTTCTTCAGCTTTGGCACCAACGACCTGACCCAGATGACCTTCGGCTACAGTCGTGACGACATCAACTCCTTCCTGCCCAACTATATTCGCCATGAGATCCTGGAACGTGACCCATTCCAGTCTTTGGATACCACGGGGGTAGGCCAACTGATAGCGATGGCAGTCAGCAAGGGTCGTGGCGAGAAGAAGGGCATGAAGATGGGGATCTGCGGCGAACACGGCGGTGACCCCCTCTCTATCCGCTTCTGCCACCAGATCGGGCTGAACTATGTCTCTTGTTCACCATTCAGAGTACCCGTGGCACGGCTGGCGGCAGCTCAGGCTGCAGTAAAAAAATAGGGCTAATCTCCTTGCTGCTCTCTGCTACTCTGTGGTGAAAAAGCGATGTCAGACAAAATTAAACGGAAGGTTATTTTCCTTCTGTCAGATTCCACCGGTGAAACTGCCGAGATAATAATAAACGCCGCGCTTACACAGTTTTCTAATGACAAGGTGAAGTTTCGGCGTATCGGCCACGTTCTCTCCGAGGATCAGGTTCTTGACCAGTTGAGCAGAGCAGAAAAAGAGCAGGCGATGGTTTTCTACACCTTCGTCAATCGTGATTTGGCGATCTTTATCGATAAGGAGTGCAGTAAACGCGGTTTAGGTTCCCTTGATCTCATCAGCCCGGTATTACACAAGCTGACGCTCTTCTTCGGCCACTCCCCGCGAGGGAAACCGGGACTGCTGCATGAGGTGGGTGATGAGTATTTCCAGCGTGTGGAGGCGATGGAGTTCACTCTGAAAAACGATGATGGTCAGACTCTGCGCCATCTGCATGAGGCCGATATCATTCTGGTCGGCATCTCCCGCACCAGTAAAACGCCGCTGTCGATCTATCTCTCCTGTCGCGGATGGAAGGTGGTGAATATACCCTTGGTCAAGGGTATCGCTGTTCCACCCGCACTGTTGGAGGTCGATTCAAAAAAGGTAGTTGGGTTGTTTCTCGATGCCGGACGCCTGGTAGAGCGCCGGGAAGCCAGGGTGAAGAGCTATGGCGTGGATCGATCAATTGACTATATCAATTACGACGAGATCAAGCAGGAGTTACGCTGGGCCAGAGGGCTTTGCCGCGACCATGGTTGGAAGGTGGTCCATGTCGCCGGAAAATCGGTGGAAGAGACCGCTCACGAAGTATTGGTGAAACTGGGTAAGAAATAACACGACTTACTGAAAGACCTGACCCTTCTGTACTGCATGGATTACCGTCACCCCGCTAACGAGGCGACGGTGCAGTAGCAGCACTCCTCCAAGTGGGGCTTAACCCCCTGCGGAATTGGCAGGCGCTTCCTGCTCAAATACGTTTTTCTCTGGTGTCAGATCCTGCGCACCGGTACCAGGCATTATTTCAAAGCCCATGTCAAAATTCACCAGCATGGGCTTCAATTGCTCGTACACTTCTCTGTTACCCTTGAGCTTTGCCTTGCCTGATTCTATCTGGTCGTCAAAACTGACAGCACCCATCATGGTTTTTTCCAGGTCAGCGCGATTCAGTGTAATAGTTGGACGAAGCCGCTTCGCGGAGAAAAATCGATCCATGACAACTTCCTGAATAAAATTAAAATGTAACCTCACGCCCTCAAACAGAGGGACATTCACCCATGAATCATGAGGTTACAAAACCATGACATCACCATCCGAAAGAAAATTCAAGCGCAATTACAAAAAGCTTCTACAGCACCTGGACCTTAAAGGCCTTCGACCTAAGACCATTGAAGCCTACTCCCGCGCCATCCGGCGTATCGGCGACTATTTTGATCATGAGATCGACGACCTCTCCAAGCAACAGTTGATGGACTATTTTACCGATCTGCTGGCTAGCCACTCCTGGAGCGCGGTCAAGCTTGATCTGTATGGCCTCAAGTTCTATTACACCCACGTTCTGGAAAAAACCTGGGTCAATGTCGATCTGATCAAGCCTCCGAAGGCCCAGCGCCTGCCGGATATCGTCACTGTTGAGGAAGCCAAGCACCTGTTTATGACCACACATAAGCTCAGTTATCGAGTCTTCTATTTCACCCTCTACAGCCTGGGCCTGCGACTGGGGGAGGGGTTACGGTTGCAGGTAGGGGATATCGATGCCGTGCGCCAACGTGTACACATCCGTGATTCCAAAGGGAATAAGGATCGATTGGTGCCCCTGCCGGATGCGACTCGGGATGTACTGCGGCGCTTCTGGTCGATACACCGTAATCCGGTATTGTTGTTTCCGAATCGCCATGATGGCCTGAGGGGGGCGCAAGATGCCACCTCACCACTGGACCGAGGTGGCATACAGATTACGCTCCGGAAGGTGGCTGAGGAGTGTGGGATAAAAAAAAGATTACCCCACACTCTCTGCGCCACAGCTACGCCACCCATCTGATCGAGTCCGGCCTCGACCTGCTGGAGGTCAAGAGGATCCTGGGGCACCGTAGCATCCTGACCACTGCAAAATACACCCATCTCACCTCACATACGGCTGAAAATGCTGACAAGCTGATCAATAACCTGATGAATGGTTTCTCCATCCAATGGGGGAATGTGAAATGACCAGGCTATCCTCCATTATCAAAACCTTTGAAGCCGATTTTTTAGCCACATATCAGCAACAGGTTTTGCCTTCTCACAAAAAGGCATTGTCACGTATGGCCATTTGCCGCACGGCTGAAAGCCCTAAGATGTTAGCCGGCTGTCCGGCCTGTGAACATCAGTCTCTTGTCCCTCACTCCTGTGGTCACCGTAACTGCCCACACTGCCAAGCCCATGAGGGCCAGCGGTGGTTAACTCGACAGCTCAGCAAAGAGTTGCCGGCGGGGTATTTTCTCATCACCTTTACTCTGCCTGCGCAGTTCAGGTCGCTGGTTTGGCGTAACCAACGCACGCTCTATTCCTGCATGATGCGGTGTGCCTGGGAGACGGTGCGTGACTTTACGCTGAATGATAAGCAGCTAAAGGGGGATGCAGGGGCCACGCTGGTATTGCATACTCATACACGCGCACTGGATTATCATCCCCATGTGCATTTGCTGATGCCTGCGGCGGCTGTTGACACAAGCAGGCGGCTTTGGCGGGAAAAGCAGTCCCGTG
>JAESPE010000132.1 GCA_016756835.1 gamma proteobacterium endosymbiont of Lamellibrachia anaximandri
AGTGCCAGTGACCGGGACGGCCGGGGCACAAACAGGCTGTCGAAGGCCGAGTCGATTTTGGGGACTGGGATGTCCCAAAATCTTTCACGAGGTCGAAGACTCACTTGTGTTGTGGTCGAAGGTGAGGCGCAATCCTCTCCCGCGCTAACTGTCATGCCGCTGGATAAGCCATCCCAGGGTATACCGGCAGATGCTGCTGATCTGCTCCGCAGTGTCCCAGGTGTATCCGGCGCGCGCATGGGTGGTCATGGAATCGAGCCGATCATTCGTGGTCAGAGCCAGAATCGATTGAATATCCTGCTGGATGGTGCCTATATCCACGGCGGCTGCCCCAACCGCATGGATCCTCCCACTGCCTATTCTGCGATGGAGAGTTACGACAGTGTGACCGTAATCAAAGGTTCCCAGACGGTACTCTACGGTGGCGGCGGTAGCGGTGGTACGGTGTTGTTTGAGCGTGGTGTACCCGAGTTCGATGAGGGTGATCACTTCAAGGGCAAGGTGGATGCCGGTTATAAAAGTAATTCAGGTACTAAAGAGATCTCCGCCGATCTGGCGGCCGGTGCCGAGACCGGTTATGTCCGCGGTGTGGTTGGCTACAAGGATGCAGACAACTACGAGGACGGCGATGGACAGGAGGTTCGTTCCGCATTCACCACCTATTCAGGGAATCTGACAGCGGGATATACACCAGACAAGGATACCCGGCTTGAGCTTAATCTCGAAGCGAATCGGGAGAGTGACGTACTCTTTTCAGGCGCCATGATGGACTCTCCGGAGAGCGACTCTGACAATATTCGCTTAAAGTTTGACCGGCAGGCGTCGGTGGGGCCATTTACCGCGTTGGAGGCCAACATCTACAAGACTGATGTCACTCACCTCATGGATAATTACTCTCTGCGTGAACGTACAGCGATGTCAAATGCGAAGACACCGACCACCTCGGACACGCTTGGTGGGCGTGCCAGTGGTGACCTGATGTTCGGTAACAAGATGCTGACCCTGGGTGTCGATTACCAGAAAAATGACCGCGATGCAGAGCGTCTGATGGCTGCAGATATGATGCTGACCACTGATCCGACAATAGTGCAGTCGATCATGTGGCCGGGTGCAGAGTTGGCACAGACAGGTTTTTTCGCAGAATTGTCGATGCCGATGAATCAGGATGACAGCCTCAAGGCGGGTATTCGTTACGACAAGGTCAATGCCTCCATTTCAAGAGGCAGCGAAAAACCACAGGTAGGCATGAGTCCGACGCCAAATGATCTCTATGCCAGATATTATTCCCAGACTTCAGAGAGTAGTGATGAGAATAACCTGGGCGGTTTTCTGCGTTATGAACATGCAATCGGGAATGGCAATCTCTTTGCCGGTGTCAGTCGCAGTGTACGCACGGCAGATGCCAGTGAGCGCTATATCGCCAGCTTCATGAGATCGCCAACGGGTGCGGTTCTCGACTGGGTGGGTAATCCGGAACTTGATCCTGAGACGTACCACCAGATCGAGGCGGGTATTGAGGTTGGTGGAGACGTTTGGTCAAGTGGATTCACCGCATATTACAATGATGTCAGTGACTATATTCTGCGGGATCTGGCACGTGGCCAGGATGGCATTCTGCTCGCCAATGGAACTGCTACCATCTACCGCAATGTCGAGGCCAGGTTCTATGGCCTGGAGTGGGAAGGATCCTATTACATCTCCAACTCACTCTCTGGTCGGGCAAGTCTCGCCTATGTGAATGCGGAAAATACCACCGACAGTCGTCCCATCGCCCAGATCGCGCCGCTTGAGATGACCCTGGGTGCGGATTACACCATAAGTTCTTGGGATCTTGGCGGTACCGTCAGAGCGAATGCCGAGCAGACGCGGGCCGATATCATTGACGGAAGCGGTCAGGATGTCGGGGAGACCGCTGGATGGGTAGTGCTCGATCTTTACGGCAGCTATGCGGTAACCGAGAGTGCCAACGTGCGCTTTGGTGTCAATAACCTGTTCGACAAGACCTACGCTTATCATGTGAACCGGGCAAATCTCGATCCCTTCAGTTCAGAAGCGATCCAGGTCAACGAGCCTGGCCGTGAGCTTTGGGTGAAAGGTTCAGTAAAGTTCTAAATAGGTAAAAACGCAGGCACGGGCTTTTAACCGTGCCTGCGCTTCAAACTATCTGTTATTGCATTTTCATCGTCGGCCGGTTCAAGCGTAGCGGAACCGGCAGGCGCTGAATAGTTACCGATTTTTTCCTGATCCGCTGTGCTTGATCAGGCCTACAGGCTCTAGCGGATAGTGCTTTATCTGCCGCGCAGCAAATCATCCACGATCTGTTCACACTCAAACCAGTCGTTCTGGTCACTTCCATGCTCGAAGTTGCGCTGCTCCGCCCGGTAATAGGCCATAGTGGCGATCATCTCGTAGCGTTCGCGGGGACTGATTACGGGCTTAGCGGGTTTGGCGGCGGCAACCCTTTTCTTGGCCGGCATGGCTTTTTTCTTAGCTGCCACTTTCTTTTTGGCGACAACTTTTTTCTTGGCGGCCACCTTCTTTTTGGCCACTCTCTTTTTGCTGACTTTAGGTGTTTGGGTCTCGTCGTTCTTTGTTTTCTTACTCAAGTTTACTTCTCCTGATCGTGGTCGTGATAACCGCACATTTTATACTAAAAATATGAACAAGCCATTCCCAATAGGGATTATTGGGGAGATGGTCTGTTTTTCAATGCCTCAAGATGGCTGAGACGGCTTCCTTCTTGTTCCAGCCAAAGAGACTCAAATTCTGATTTCCAGGCGTCGACAGCTGCATGAATGCCTTCGGTGAGTCCTTTTGATAGGGTGCCTGCGATCGAAGGGTGCATTTTTCTTTGCACCAGCCAGGGAATGAACCAGGCAAGCAGAATCAGCAGTCCTGAGTGGACGGCAAAGTCGATGCCCAGAAAATGCCCCTCTCCCTGAGTACCGGCATGAAAACGGCTAATGATGTGATAGGTCGCCCAACCTGCTGCCGATAGCGGCAAAAACCAACTCAGCCACCCCGTTATTTTGAAGGAAAAACGTTGAACGGCTGTGCCTGGTTTGGCCAGTGCCTTGATCACGGAACTTTCCAATTGTGCCTCAAAGGTCGATTGCAGCTTCTCCGGAATGCCAGAGAGTGGTTTGGCGTAAGGTGTTACCGGGATGTCATGCTGGCCGAGCAGGTTTTCGAGTTCTGTGGTCAAGTCATTGATAAGGCCGTTGAAGCGTTCACTCCAGATCTGTTCAATCACTTGCTGTGTGGTCGGAACCGTGGTGGGCAGGATCGTTTGGCGTTTGAAGAGGGATTGCGATAGCTGCTCCTGCGCCAAGAGCGTCTGCTTGAGAACCGTGCGATTGAGCAGAAGCGCATCTTCGATCTCATTAAGCCACTCTGTTGTAGTCTTCTGCCAGGCATCGGCCACTTCAGTGCGCCCAAACCCTTCGAGGCGTTGCCTGAGCGCCTGTTCAACCGTGTGCAGTTCATTGAGCCGTGCCTGTATGCCAAGCTGTTGCAGCAGCGCAAGCCCGTGCGCTTCGATTGCATGATTGATGGTCTGTTCCAGCTGAGGGAAGTCGTCGTCAGCCCCATTTAGTCGGCAACTGGTGCGCAGGATTTTGGGTGTGTCGAATGCCTCTTTTTGTAATCGCTGTCGAAAGTCTTCCAATTGTGGATCTGACCCCCGATCCCAATGGTTCATGACAAACAGCCAGTGGTGTTTTGCGTTACGCTGTTGCAGCAGACGCCAGCCGACATCGTCATGGTAGCGCTCGGGACTGACTACATAGACCAGCCAGTCGATATAAGGTAACCAAGCCTCTACCTGTTCCCTGTGTGACTGTTCCACGCTGTCGAAGTCAGGCATGTCGAGCCATGCAATCAGGCGTCGACTCTCATCCTGGTGGTAGGCGATCCGGGTATGCTCAACAGGTAGTTCGTCTGGCAGTTTTCCCAGCTGATAATATTCGTGAAGGTAGAGGGTTACCTCCTGTGAAGTGGGACGCTGCACGCCGGTGCGGGCAATATTCTCCCGGGCAAGACGGTTGAGTAGACTGCTTTTGCCTACGCCGGTACCGCCGAAGAAGGCGACGATCAAAGGACGCTGCCCCTGCTGGGCAAAGAGCGCATCAGCCTGTTGCTGTTCGATCTGCTGAAATCGATTGAGATCGCTGCCGCTGAGCCAGCCATCCTGCAGCGCAGCCTCGGCCCATTGCTTGAGGTCCTGATACTGCTGTTTGAACTGTTCGATCATTGCCTTAGAGCCTCAAGCTCAGACTCTGCCGCAAGCAGTTGTTGTTGGTCGATGCGGCAGAGCCCAGGGGCGGAGAGATTTTCCGGCAACTCCAAAAGTGCCCGCTTCAGCCCATCGGCAAAGAGCTGTTCTCGAACTGCTTTCAATTGGATCGCTTTTAACTCCTGTTCTACGGTATGCATATAGTGCCCCAGTGCGCCCTCGGTGAGCAGGGTGGTAAATGAGAGCATCGCCGGGGCGAGAATCAGGTCGTTCAGCCCGATGCCGCCGGTTTTGAGCGCGAAAGCCAGTGCTGCTGCATCCGCTGTGACACGGGCAGCCCTCAGGCTGTTGAGGGTGGTGGGGTGTTTCTGCAGATGGATGAAGAGCCTCTGGCTGGCGTTTTCGATTTCACTCTCGAAAAGTTGCTGGTGGTGTTTGGCCGTTTCCAGCGCCTGCGTTTCGATTGTTTTGCGCTCGGAGGATAATTGGTTCAGCAGGCCCTGCCACCAGCGTGGCACACTATGACCAGATACCGTCTGCTCTCCGATCTCCCGCTGCAATTTCAGTAACAGGTGGTTTACCGCATCGGTCAACACGCTGATCTCGTGGTCCGGACTGGTCGACGCGGACTTGCCGCTCTTGTGGCGATATATGGCCTGTAGCTTTCTTGCGGGCCAGGAAAGGAGTTCACGGGCTTTGACCAGTCCCCCGGCAATGCCCGGAATCTCTATCAGCTCAAGCAGCCGGGTGAGGGTGCGTTGCAGGGTGTCACTGTAGTGCGGATTTTCAAGGTAGTCCCGTTCATAGAGCGCGATGGATTCGTCGATAGTGGATTCAACCAGTGACTGCCAATTTTCCCTGGCCGCAATCTCATGGCGTACTGTTTCCGTCCAGCCTGGCCAGTGCTGTTTCAGCAGTTGTTGCAGGTGATTTGCCGGAAAGGGTTGTGGCTGTAGTCCGAGCTGTTCGCTGGTGGCCCTCCGCAGTTTGGCTGCGCTCTGAGTGGCATGCAGCTGCTCATCTCCCAATACGAAAGGGAGAGGTATGACGTCGAGGGCTTCAATTTGCTCTTTTTTCAGTCGCTGCCAAATCTCCCGCTCCAATAATTCAGCTTCTTCCAGAGTTGTCTTGTTCAGGCAAATCAGCAGCGGTGTATGCAGTGGGGCGATGAGTCGTAATAACTGCCATACAGACTGGTCGGCGTATTTTTCCCGGCTGACCACCAGGAGGATAAGGTCGGCCATGGCGCACAATACAGGCACGCGTTGCCGGTAGCTGCGTGAGCTGACCGAATCGAAATCGGGGCTGTCCCAGACAATGGCGGGTACGGAAAAGCCTGTGCCGGCACTGCTGATGGTTCGAAGCGTGTAACCCAGAGGGTCTTCAGCATCGAGCGTCTGTTTCAGTTGCCAGTCGGGAAACTGTTTTGCGATCGCAAGCTGTTGTGATTCGCTGAGCGCGTCTGTGGCAAATCCCTGGGGGTGTTGGGTAAAACCGGCGAGGGGACTCGCTTCCGCCAGCGCTTCCTCCAGCAGCAGGTTGACCAGGCTGCTTTTACCCGATTGGGTGGGGCCGATTACCATCAGCTGCCGTGGGGCAGAGGTTTCTTCAGATAGACGATATCGTCTCAGCAGTGCGTCAGCATAGATGAGTGCATCCGATTCGAAATCGGGGGTCTCCGACCTTGTCTCCAGGCAGGAGATCAGCCGAGTGACGAGTTGCTGTAGATGTTCCAGTTTAGTCACGCACTATGGAATTAAAATAATCATCCGCAAACAACGCAAATGAACGCCGGCAAATAACTGTAGGCCGGTTCAAGCGTAGCGGAACCGGCAACATACGATCCTCAAACGCCCGATCCGCTATGTTTGATCGGGCCTACATTTGCGGTTTTTGGGTTTTCAGGAGCGTTTCCGGACAGACACTTAAGTGGCATCTATCCGGAAACCCACATCTAACCACGAAGCACACGAAGAGCACGAAGGTAAGAAATGGATTAACAATAAATCTTCTTCGTGTGCTCCATGTGCTTCGTGGTAAAAACAGTGTTTCCGGACGAACACTAAGTAATAACTGTTGGTTCGCTGCGGCCGGTTCGGCTCTCTATCTCCGCCAATGATTTAGCAATCGCCACCAGGGGTTGCATCACTGCTTGGGTCTCTTTACCGTGGTTTTCCGGATTTGGCTCATAGGCTTCCAGGTAGACTCTCAGGGTAGCGCCTTCGGTGCCGGTGCCGGATAGTCGATAGACGACACGGGAGCCGTCAGTAAAGCCGATGCGGATGCCCTGGTTCTTGGAAACGCTGCCATCAACCGGATCGGTGTAGGTGAAGTCGTCCGCATAGTCGACGCTGTAATCGCCCAGTTGGCTGCCTGGCAGATCGGTGAGGTGATCCCGCAAGTGCTGCATCAGCGCTTCTGCGGCTGTTTTGTCGATGCCTTCGTAGTCGTAGCGGGTGTAGAAGTTGCGGCCAAACTGACGCCAGTGGTCTTTGACGATCTTGTCCACCGGTTCCTGGCGCACTGCCAGCAGGTTAAGCCAGAAAAGTACCGCCCAGAGCCCGTCTTTCTCCCTGATGTGGTCAGAACCGCTGCCGAAACTCTCTTCGCCACAAAGGGTGATGCGCTTTGCATCCAGCAGATTACCGAAGAACTTCCAGCCGGTGGGGGTTTCATAACACTCCAGCCCCAGGCTTTCGGCGACTCTGTCCGCAGCCTGGCTGGTGGGCATGGAGCGGGCAACGCCGCTGATGCCATCGGAATAGCCTTTGATAAGGTGTGCATTGGCGGCCATGACCGCCAGGCTGTCGCTGGGGGTAACGAAAAAATCCCGTCCCAGGACCATGTTGCGATCGCCGTCTCCATCCGATGCGGCGGCAAAATCCACGGCATCCAAGCCGCTGGAGAGCACGACGATCTCATTGGCGTGAACCAGGTTGGGATCGGGGTGGCCGCCACCGAAGTCCTCTTTGGGTTTTCCATTGATGACGGTGCCGGGTGGTGCGCCCAAGATTTCTTCCAGAATGCGTTTGGCGTAAGGGCCGGTTATTGCATGCATTGCATCGAAGCGCATCACAAACATGCCGGAGTTAAAAAGCTGGTGGATGCGTTTGAAGTCGAACAGCGCCTGCATCAGCTCCGCATAGTCGGTGACAGGGTCGATCACCTCAATGCTCATCTCGCCCAGGGTCTGGGTGCCTATGGTATCAAGATCAATCTCCTTTCCGTTGGCGATACGGTATTCACTGATTGCCTTGGTCGCCGCATAGATCGCCTCGGTCACCCCTTCCGGTGCCGGGCCACCGTTGGGCGTATTGAACTTGATGCCGAAATCCTCGTCCGGGCCGCCGGGGTTATGGCTGGCGGAAAGGATGATGCCACCGTCGGTTTTGTATTTGCGGATCACGCAGGAGGCAGCGGGTGTGGAAAGCAGTCCACCCTGGCCGACGATGACCTTGCTGACTCCATGGGCGGCGGCCATACGAATGATGATTTGGCTTGCCTCCCGGTTGTAGTAGCGGCCGTCGCCCCCAAGGGCCAGGATGCCGCCTTTCAGATCCTGCTGGGTGTCGAAGATCGATTGGACGAAATTTTCCAGGTAGTGGGGTTGCTGGAATACCTTTACCTTTTTGCGGAGTCCGGAGGTACCGGGACGTTGATCGGAAAAAGGCTGGGTGTTGACGGTAGACATTTCCATCGTGATCTTCCCGTTGAATGACTGCTGAGGATGCCTATTCAACCACAGTCTAAGCCCTAATTAGAACCCCATCATATGGTTAAATGCATGTGCTGCTTGAAATCGGAACAGCCTGTCCCCACTTGTTATGCTGGATTTGTTAGAATTCGGCCGATTTTACTTAATTTCCATGCATAAGGTTTAAACCTTCGCCTTTCAGGCGAACAGATTTCATCTATGATACTTGTGGGTTATCAATGGCATAGGGGTATCGGCGATGGATTATCGTTATGGAAGTCATA
>JAESPE010000133.1 GCA_016756835.1 gamma proteobacterium endosymbiont of Lamellibrachia anaximandri
TCTCTCGGATGCCTACTTTGCTTCCCCTCTGGCGCAAGGCACGCCGGGTAAGCAGTGCGGCCTCGCGGCTACCGGGGACTACCAGCCTTCGCTTCGCTCTCCATGGCTGGCAGCGGCCGTTCACGAAAGCGTAAACCTGTTGCAAAATCTTAATCGCCACCCCAATCCCTACTGGTACAATTTCGGCATCGCCGGTCATGCTGACCTGCCACTGGGCACCCTTCTGACAATCAATCAGGTAGCAGACCAAAAAACAAAGAAGACCTGGATACTACCCATCCAACCCGTTGCAACGGCCCCCGGCTGCAATCTGGTGACAGTGGAAACCGCAGTGGATGACTATCCGGGTTCTGCGGCCTATGATATGGAGGCGGCTGGATTTACCGGTGCCGTCAGCCAGTTTGCCGAGTTGGAACAGATACGGATAATAAAAATAGTCTCCGACAATCAAACCAACTCACATCGCCGAATCAGCGGAAAGATGGTCTCCGCCTTGATTCAAGCGAAGATAGACATTATTGAACAGCTTCTTTCCGGCCCGGCTGAATAGTCAAATTACCAGCTTACAGGAAGGTTGCCGTCTTGACTGGCCGGCAAGTTCGTCCACAAGGGGAACGCAGTGACAGAATCACGCACAATTCTTATAACCGGCGCCAGCCGCGGCATTGGGGCGACGATTGCCCGGCGTCTATTGGCCACTGATACAGCGGTGATCGGCGTTGGCCGGGATTTTTCCGAGTGGGAGACTACACCGAAGAATTTCACGCCGGTCGAACTCGACCTTGCCGATCTTGAGGGACTGCCGCACCGCCTCGGAGAGATCGCCCGTGCCCATCCCGATATCGACGGGCTAATACTGAATGCCGGTTACGGACGCTTCGGTTCTTTGGAAGAGTTCTCTTACCGCCAGATTCAGAAGATGGTGGATGTCAATCTGATCCAACACATCTTCGTTGCGCGGGCATTCATTCCAAGAATCAAGAAACAGGGTTTCGGCGACTTGGTCGTCATCGGGTCTGAAGCGGCCTTGAGCGGCGGTCCCAAAGGCGCAGTCTACTCCGCCTGTAAATTCGCGCTGCGGGGCCTGACCCAATCGCTGCGGCAGGAGTGCGCTGCCAGTGGAATGCGGGTCAGTCTGATCAATCCCGGCATGGTGAAAACCGGTTTTTTCCAGGACCTGGATTTTGCCCCCGGCGAGGCACCGGAAAACCATATTCGCCCTGAGGACATCGCAGAGGCTGTTGTCATGATCATCCAGGCCCATCCTGGTACTGTGTTCGATGAAATCAATCTCAGTCCACTGAAGAAGTTCGTGGATTTCAGCAAAAAATAATTTAGATGATTTCATCCAACCAATGAAGTATGAATTCACGCCTATCGGCATCATACACTCCTGTTTCAAGGAGAAATTCGGCATCCCCCGTCAACCAGGATTGATCCCAGAGGCCGTAGCCACACTGGAGATAGTTCCGCCTTTCAACCGACCGGAAGCCTTCAAAGCGCTTGAAGGCTATTCCCATATCTGGATCAACTTCGTTTTCCACGCGGCAGTAAGGGAGCAGTGGAAGCCCATGGTACGTCCACCACGGCTCGGTGGAAATCAGCGAGTCGGGGTATTCGCCTCACGCAGCCCGTTTCGGCCCAACCCCATTGGTCTTTCGGTGGTTCGGCTGAACGAGGTCAAATGCAATGATAAAAGCGTCGAGCTGCGCTTGAGCGGCATTGACCTGCTGGACGGCACGCCGGTACTCGACATCAAGCCCTACCTCCCTTACACCGACTCCATACCTGACGCACATTCCGGTTATGCACCGGATCCACCGGGCCAATCAATCGCACTGTCCTACTCAAGCCAAGCTGAAGCCTGGCTGGAAAATGTAGCGGCAAAACAGGCCGATCACATTCGCAGACTGTTACGGCAGGTATTCGAAAACGACCCGCGCCCTGCCTATCTCAAAGCGGGCAGCGCCGAGCGAAAATTTGGCATGACCCTCTACGACTTCAATGTAAGTTGGACGGTTGAAAATAACCAGGTAAACATAACGGAGATAAAACACCTTTCAGCCCCAGAAGATTGACATTAAGCAATGCGACTTTGAACTGCATACTTCAGTCTGACCGATTTATCAGACCCAGCAAACGATTTCCCCCCGAGATGACAGAACTCTACCCCTGGATCAAATACCTTCACGTCACGACGGTCGTTATTACGGGCATGATGTTTGTACAACGCTATCTCTGGATGTTATCGAATACACTGCAGGAGAAAGGGGGCTGGATCAGAGTCGTCCCGCATGTCAACGACACTCTCCTGCTCTTCAGTGGACTGGCCATGGCTCTGATGATCCGGCAATACCCATTGGTAAACGGCTGGCTCACCGCGAAGTTGGTCGCGCTGCTGGCCTATATCATCATCGGCAGCATCGCGCTCAAGCGGGGACGAAGCCGACAGATCCGCACTTGGGCCGGCCTGTTGGCATTGACCTGTTACTTCTACATCATCAGCACGGCCCTGAGCCGCAGCCCGATTCCGCAGCCTGAACTGATTCTCTACAATCTTCTGCACTGACAGCACGGATAATCAAACCATATAGAGACTAAAGAGTATTTATCCGGAAACCAATTGCTGTAGCCCGGATGGAGCTTGCGTAATCCGGGGACAGTCTATGAATCAGCCACTTATCTTCCTGGATTCCGCTACGCTTCATCCAGGCTACAAATATTCACTTGTTTCCGCACGGACACTAAATAATGATCTGGCTCAAGACAGTTTGATCAATGCAACCACAAGTGTTCTATATTTGGCTACACTTGGGTAAACCTGACAAGAACTGCCGAAGGCAATGGACGAAAATCTACAGCGGCTGCTCGACGCCGAGATGCAGGCGGAGCAGCTCCACCAGCAAGCCAATGAGGAACGGGAGCGGATCATCCACGATGCACTGCAGGAAGCCCGAGTGCAGGAGACCCGGTTTGAAACCCGGATTCCAGAACTGCATGCATCATTTCTCGACAAAGCCAATAGCCGCTCCGACCAGACGATCGCCGAGTTAAAACGGCGCTTCGACGAGCACCACACTCAACTGAGAGAGTATGCCGAGACAAGGGAGGATGATGCACTGGATGCCGCATTCCAACTATTGACGGATCCGGCTGCTGACGACTGATCAAACAATGAACAGCAGCGCTTCCCAAACCTATCTCAAAACCCGGGTCAATATCTTCGCCACGCAGCTATTCACTGACGACCGGGTTCTTGAACTGTTGGACATGCCCCTGGAAGAGCTGAGCGGCACATTTGGCCTGACTGGAATCATTGAATCCCCACTCTCCTCCCAACAACTGAATCATGCACTGGAACAGTCACTGCTTCAGTCCCTGATGTCAGACCTCTCGGTACTCCTGCGCCCATTGGATGGCACTTCCCGGGTACTGCTGATCTACTGGTCCCGAAAATTCGCCCTTTTCAACCTAAAGACGCTGATCCGTTGCAAGCTGAACGAACTCAGTCTTGAGGAGGTCAGTAGCTATCTACACCATCTGCCGGACATCATCCGACTGCCCCATGAAAAACTGCTGCAGGCGGAGAACATACTGGAGATGCTACACCTGCTCGAACATGGGCCATATCAATCGATAGCCCGTCAGGCAAGACAGGTCTATGAGGAGAAGAATGAACCCTTCTCCCTGGACGCCGCCATCGACCGCAGTTACTTCCAGGGCATGGTGAAATACAGCAACAGCAATAGCCAGATTGACCGGGAGGGACTGAAAGAACTGATCGGCATGCTCACCGACCGGCAAAACCTGCTTTGGCTGTTGCGCTACCGTTTCATGTACCAGCTCTCCTCCAGTGAGACCTACTATCTGCTCGTCCCATTCGGAAAATATCTCGATCGCAACCGCTTGATGGAGCTTGTCAACCTCGACAGTTTTCAGTCCGTACTCGAAAAACTGCCACCAAAGCTGAGTCGAATAGTCAGCGGCACCACAAATGCAATGCAGGCAAGACAGCGCCTGGACTTCTCTCTCAGTCGTGAAATGCGGCGCCTGATCCGCTTCAGTCCGTCATCGGCCACCCGTGCACTTGCCTATCTCGTTGCCCGGGATACCGATCTGAAACGCCTTAACGCTCTGCTCCAGGGGAAACTGCTCGGTTTGGATAGTGAACTGGTTCATGAGGCACTCATGCCCCCCGCTCTCCAGGAAGCTGCATGAAACAACATCAGACTGATCCCTATCATGTTTAGCACTCTGCCGATGAAACATCTGCGGATCCAACTGCTTACCGGGGATCTTCCGGAAGCTTCACTGATACTTGCAGAACTGGGGGTGTTTGCACCGGATCCCCGTCCAACGCTGGAAGCGGAGCTGCCTTCGATCCCAGGGGAGGCTTACCGTTATCTCTACACCCAGGCCCGCTCAAGATTTGACAAGATCGCCCGTCACGTCGCCTACACGGACACACTGGATAACAAGGAAGTTCACGCTGTCAGTGAGGCGGATTTGCAGCTGACCAACGACTGGCTGGGTGAGGTTTGGAGTGACTGCTCTGAATTTGAAGAGGAGCGGCATCGCCTGCGAGACCAACTCCACGCCATCGATGAGCTCGAGCAGACCCTGGATAACTTCAGTAACCTGAATATCGATCTGGGGCGGCTGCAACAGAAGAGCCGTTTTCTCGAGATCCACATCGGCATGGTTGCACGTACCCAAGTCAAGCAACTGGAAGAGGCCGTGGGACTGGCGGGCTATCTGCTTTACCGCTTCCTTGAACGTGAGGCGCAAACCCACGTTATCATCATCGGTGCACTGGATGGTGAGTCCGCAGAATTGAAGTCCGTGTTGGACACCGCCGGTTTCCGCCCACTACAGGTACCGGAAGCCCTTCACAGCGAACCGGAGAAGGCAAAAACGAGCCTGCGGGAGCAACAGACGGATCTACAGCAACGACAACAACAATTGGAGTCGCGCAGCGCTGCCTGGCGTACTTCAATCGCGAAACATCTCTCAACAGCCGCCCAGACCCTGCGCCAGGCAGCCCCCTACTTCCAGGTTCAAAATGCCGCAAGAAACCAGGGCAGCCTCTCAGCGATACAGGGCTGGATACCGGCACGGGAGGTAGTGAATGCCGAAGCGAGATTACGGCAGAAATTGCACAACCCCTTAGTCCTCGAAAGCCGCAACCCCACTGCGGACGAACGTCCGATCGTGCCATCGCTCATCAGCCGTAGTCGTCTGCTCAAACCCTTCTCACTACTGGTCAAACAGTACGGTATCCCCCGCTATGGGGAGGTCAACCCCACTCTGCTGTTCGCGGTCAGCTATATCCTGATGTTCGGCATGATGTTTGGCGATGTAGGACATGGCGCAATAATTCTGATCTCCGGCATCCTGGCCCGACACAAACTCGGTTCATTTACCCTGTTTGCCGTTGCCGCAGGCATCTCGTCCATGGTCTTCGGTCTGCTTTACGGCAGTATCTTCGGCTATGAGCATGTGATCCACGCTATCTGGATTTCGCCCATGTCGGATCCGCTCTACATGCTCTCCATGGCACTCATTTGGGGCGTGGGTTTTCTGGTGCTCATCACCCTGCTCAACATCATCAACCATCTGCAGCAGAACGATCCCAGCGGCGCACTGTTCGGTGAAAACGGCATACTCAGCCTGTTACTCTATGGCGGACTCCTGTGGGGTACCTTTAACATCTATCAGGATGGCGCCTTTGGCGTGGGGGCGGCTGTCGTGACGCTATCCACTCTAGTGGCTCTCTTCGCCTACAAACTGATGGGAACGGCATCCCCTCCGGGGGAACGGATTCTGGTCGCCGCCATCGAGACCCTTGAAACCGTTACCGGCTACGCCTCGAACACCCTCTCCTTCCTACGTGTCGCAGCGTTCAGTCTCAACCACGTGGCCCTCGCCGTTGCAGTGTTTACACTGGCGGGAATGATGGAGGAGACCGGTTATTGGATCACCGTAGTATTGGGCAATCTGTTCATTCTCATCCTGGAAGGTCTGATTGTAACCATCCAGGTTTTGAGACTGGAATACTACGAGGGCTTTTCCCGCTTTTTCGCTGGAGATGGCAAGGCCTTCAAGCCATTAATACTGTAGAACTTAATAGGCAGATATTCAGCAACCCTTTCACTACTCAACCAAGGAGCACGACATGTACTGGCTGATCACCCTGATGACCCTGGGCATTGTGGGCATCATCGCTACCGGCGTAGTGATGGAAATCAAACCTGCTGCCATCAACAGACGCTGGTTCAAGCCGACTGTTGGTCTCAATCTGCTGTTTTTCATCGCCGGTCAGGCCACATTACTCCTTTTTGGCGTTCAGGAAGTCATGGCCGCTCCTGCGGTAGCTGAGAGTGGCGGTGAGATCTCCGTCGGCTTGGGACTGGGTATCATCGGTGTAGGTATCCCGACCGCATTGAGTACCATCGGTGCAGGCATAGCAGTAGGACCCATAGGCGCTGCCTCCCTGGCGGTGCTGGCGGAAAAACCCGAGATATTCGGCCGCACGCTAATCTACCTGGGTCTGGCCGAAGGCATCGCCATCTACGGCCTGGTCGTGAGTATCCTGCTGCTGGACAAGCTTTAAGTTTCCCATGTCCAACGAGACCCAGCAACAGACCCGTCTGATATTCATGGGCAGCACCTCAATCGCCAATGGGTTCAGACTCATCGGTTTTGAAACCCGCCCGGATCCAAGCCTGCAGGAGGTCGATCAACTATTCAGTGAATTACTCAGCGAACGGCAGCATGCCTTCATCGTCATCGACCACTCACTGGAAAAGCTCGATTCAAAACTCATCCGGCAGATACGCAACGAGGGCGGCAGGATCGTACTTTCGGAAGTACCCTCACTGGATGATCCCAACTGTTATCAATGCAGCATCGACCCGCAACTCTCCATACTGATTGGTGGAGATAGTGAAGAAGGAGCCCAATTGTGAATCAGGTTGACGAACTGGCTCAGACGATCCTAAAACGCGCCGAATCGATGGCCGACGAGTGCCACGACCGCGCCAGGGTAGGTCGTGATGTGATCCTGCGTGATGCCAGCGAACGACTCCAACTGCGGGAAGAGAAGGAGACGCTACTGGCCAAGGCGATGGCGGATCGTACCTATCGGCGCAAGGTACAGGCCGACGAGCTCAAACTTCACAGCCGCATGGATCATCTACGTTGGAATCTGGTACAGACTGTGATCGAACGGCTGCCCGCCCGCATGATGGAGCTGACTAAGGATAAAACCCAATACTTCGCACTGCTACAGGCCTATCTCAGCAAAGGCGCGGAGAAGATAGAAGCCGATACGCTGCTTGTGGAGCTAAACGCAAACGACCAGCGACGGCTACAGAGTGACTGGGAGACATTTGCCGGTGCTGCCGTGCCAGGCAAACAACTTCTTCTGGCTGAAGATCCCATCCAGACAATTGGAGGACTTCGCATCCGTACTACAGACAACCTCATCAGACTGGATCAAACCTTCGAAGGACGTCTGGAGCGGCTCGAAGATCGACTCTACCAAGTGATCGTTGAGCGCCTGTTGCCCCCACCCCGCAGCGGCATGTCGCTCTAGGAATCATGCTGATCCACAGCGGAAAAACAAGATGACAAAAAAGGGCACAATCAAAGACATCAACGGTCCCATAGTGACCATCATCCTGCCCGGCGTAGCCAACGGGGAGCAAGTCAGGATTGGAGAGTTGGGTCTCTATGGCGAGGTGATCTCCCTGCAGGGCAGCGAGGCTCTGGTACAGATCTATGAATCCACTGAGATGGTGCGTCCCGGCGAGCCGGTAGAGGGGCTGAGCCATCCCCTCTCAGTGGAACTTGGACCCGGTCTGATGGGCGGTATCTTTGACGGGGTGCAGCGTCCACTTGAAAAGATGTTTCTGCAGGCGGGTGATCAGATTCCAAGAGGGCTGAGTCCGGACTCGCTGGACCGGGAGTCTCAATGGACCTTCACACCGACGGAATCCCTGGAACCCAACACGCAAGTCAGCGGCGGCATCCAGCTGGGCAGCGTACAGGAGACAGAGTCGGTGCTGCATCGCATCCTGGTGCCGCCGAATGTCAGCGGTGAACTGCAAGTGAGTCTTCGACCTCGTGAAAGATTTTGGGACATCCCAGTCCCCAAAATCGACTCGGCCTTCGACAGCCTGTTTGTGCCCCGGCCGTCCCGGTCACTGGC
>JAESPE010000134.1 GCA_016756835.1 gamma proteobacterium endosymbiont of Lamellibrachia anaximandri
ACTGGACGCCGCGCTCGGATGCCTACTTTGCTTCCCCTCTGGCGCAAGGCACGCCGGGTAAGCAGTGCGGCCTCGCGGCTACCGGGGACTACCAGCCTTCGCTTCGCTCTCCATGGCTGGCAGCGAAATGAAATATCTGCTTGCGTTGGCAGTTGCTTTTTCATTGACCTTGGTCTGGCAGACTTCAAGTCGAGCAGACCGCCCTTTATTGTTACAGGATGTCGGGCACGAACAGGTTGTGAAACATTCGCCTCGGACGGCAATGGTCGACCCCTATCGGGTATCGCCACTTCTTCGCTAGTATTCTGCCCTGGCCAGCGGTTAACCGCCGGTCAGGGACATTACCCTGACAACCTCTCCAGGATTTTCATTAAATTCGTGACGTGCAGGCTTGCGGGCAATTGCTTCAAGAATCACCTCTTTCAACCCCTCATCACTGATGCCCTGGCGCATTAGAGGGCGCAATTCGGCATTGTCGTGCTTGCCAAGACAGAGATAGAGCGTTCCTTCAACAGAGATGCGTACACGATTACAACTCTCACAGAAGTGCTGGGACATGGGCGTAATGAAACCGATACGCAGGTTCGTCTCTTTCACTCTGACGTAGGAAGCAGGGCCTGCGCCTCGCATGACTGCAGGTTCCAGCTGAAATCGCTCTTCAAGATCAGCCTTGATCTCTTTTAAGCTGATAAATCGATCTGTGGCACTCTTACCCGTTTCACCGACAGGCATGGTCTCGATAAAGCGGAGGGTGAAATCATGCTCAAGGCAAAAATCAACCATCTCACCAATCTCATGGTCGTTAATCCCTTTCATCACTACCATGTTGATCTTGATAGGGTTTAATCCCACTTCTTTGGCAGCCATCAGGCCATCGAGTACGTTCTCCAGATCACCCTGTGTAATCTCACGAAAACTGTCAGGATTCAATGAATCCAGGCTCACATTGATGCGGCTCACGCCGCTTTGCTTTAGCGAAGCAGCATGCTTTGCCAGTTGGGATGCATTGGTGCTGAGGGAGAGATCCTCTATCTGAGGCAGCGCACCAATACGGCGTACCATCTCCGGCAGCTCCTTCCTTACCAGAGGCTCGCCGCCAGTCAGTCTGACCTTGCTGATGCCCATCTCGGAAAAAACACGGACAAGACGCTCAACCTCATCCAGGGTCAACCAACTGTCAGGCTGAGAAAAGTCCTTGTACCCTTTTGGAATGCAGTAAAAACAGCGGAAGTCACAGCGGTCTGTCACTGATAAACGGAGATATTCGATGTTACGACCAAATGGGTCTATCAACATGTCAATTGCTTCTCTCGTGGCTTGAACATTTCCAGGCTTGCTGATTGTAGCCTATCGCGAAACAACAGATGCACTTCCGTGCGTCGGGTTTTGTTACGCTAAGGGTATATTTTTTAAGAGAAAACCTGATGGATAAACAAATCCTTCAATATCTGGCTGGCCTTTTCCGTAGAGTGAACAAAACATTCACTCTACGGACAAAACTACCCAGCTATTTCTCATAAATACCGGCTAACCGTTTGATTTCCGGTCAACCGACAAACAACCGTCGTTATTAGCATGCAAAAATTACGCCTAAATTGACTTCCTACTCTTCTGCTTCGCCAGGCAGATCAGCTGCAGGGTCATAACCTGCGGGCAGTGAATGCGCGATGCCTTTGTGGCAGTCTATACAGGTATATCCCGCCTCAATTGCCTCATCGTGCCGATCCGCACTACGTTCCGCTTGACGATCAAAATCCATGGAATCGAAGTTATGGCAATTTCGGCACTCACGAGAGTCGGTATCTTTCATTTCCTTCCATACATTCTGCGCCAGTTCCAGGCGTTTTTCCTCGAATTTCTCCACCGTATCGATGGTGCCCAGCATCTTGTGATAGAGCTCGTTACTGGCCTTGATCTTACGAATAATCTTATGGATCCACTCCTTGGGTACATGGCAGTCCGGGCAGGTGGCGCGCACACCGGTTCTGTTACTGAAGTGAATAGTATCCTGCAACTCCTGGTAAACAGCCTGTTCCATCTCATGGCAGGAGATGCAGAATTCTTCAGTATTCGTTGCCTCCATTGCGGTGTTGAAACCACCCCAGAGGACAATACCCGCTACGATCCCGATCAGAATCAGGGTGAAGCCACCCATTCTCTTGCCATTGCTCATGATCTTTTACCTGAATTACAGAAAATTTAGTTGGAAAAATAATGCGCCCCGTTCCAATTAAGGACGGGGCGCATCGGTTGCTGAAATATACCTTATTTCACGCCTTCAAACATATTCTTGACCAGCGGTTCGGCTCCCATCTGGGTAGCGTGGCACTGGTTACAGAAGTAACGGCGGCTGGAAATGGTGCTTTGAGTCTTGCCGTCGCGTGTTACGTAATGGCTGTCACCCACTTTAGGAGATTTTTCCTTCTTGTAGGTTTTCTCACTATGGCACTTCATACAGCCATTGTTCTTCAGATTGATCTTATACTTGTCAGTCGTGTGTGGCACCATCGGCGGCTGCTGTTTGTAACTGCGGGCGATACCGCCTTTAATAGACTGAACCGTCTTCTTAGCAGGTTTCTCAGCCATTGCATTGAGATCACTGTTACCGCGCAGAGACATCACTTCAGACATTGCTGATGCTGTAAAAAACAGAGTCAGCACTGCAGCCATCATGACCAGAATAGTTTTCTTCATTTCATTCTCCATCATCGCTCTATATATGCGTTGCGAATTCATAAGCAAGCCCATTAAGTATGGACCTCGTGTTTCTTAATCACTTCGGGATTTGACCTTTTGGTCTCAGAGACGGAACGACCGCCATAACTAAAAACATCTTTTGCGCAAATATCGATACAGCGCCCACAATTGGTACAGTCGGAAGAGAGGATTACCGGGCTGATGCCCTTTTTTTCCCCTTTCAATGCCGGCCTGATCACATGCGGTTCGGGACAGACGACGAAGCACTCCATGCAGTCGTTGCACTCCGCCCTGTTGCTGGCGTTGACACGCAACAGGCTTCGGCTCCCGACCAGGTTATAGAAGGCGCCGACCGGACAGAGGCGTCCGCACCAGCCTTCTTTGGCCACCAGCAAATCAAAGAGAAAGACCGCCAATATCACCACCCAGGTCGCCCCCATTCCGAAGACGATACCTCGAAACATCATGGAGACAGGGTTGATCAGTTCCCAGATAATGCCTCCGGAAACCACCAGCGGCAGAATCAGGGTCAGGGCAAGCATCCAGTAGCGGGCATTACGGGAGATCTGAGAGGTCGTCCTGATACCCAACATCCGCCGCAACCAACTGGCCAGATCGGTGACCATATTCACCGGGCAGACCCAGGAGCAGTAGACCCGTCCACCCACTACAAAGTAGAAGAGCAGGACGAGTACCACACCTATGATGGCAGTGGTCTCAGGCACCACACCGGAAAGCACCGCTTGCAGCAGTACATGCGGATCGGTCAGTGGCAGAATATCCAGCGTCAGACTCGATGCCAGATTACCTTTCACGATCCACACCCCGAAAACGGGGCCGGCGAGGAACAGGACAAGAATCCCCAATTGACTCAAACGGCGCAGGATCAGCCACCTATGGGCTTTGATCCAGCCCTTGGCCGCAATGGAGTCGTCGCCTAATGTCGTCAGATCAACCATTACTTGCTATCCAGAAAACCGCTGTTGAGTGAATTAAGAGGATTGGAAGAGAACGGTGTCTCCTCCGGCTTCTCTTCGATGATCAGACCTTCGCCCTGCAAGTCATAGCGCACACCCTCTGGGAGGTTGTATTTGTGCTCTATGTCCGGCGTGACCAAGGCCCCACCCGCTTTCTCTTTCTCCTTCCAGCCAAGTCGATAATGTTTACCCAGTTCGCCCTTCGCAAGATCTGTCGGAAACACTTTGATCGCCGCCTCTTCCAGAATGCAGGCCCGCTCGCAGAGACCGCAGCCGGTACAGGCATCGGAATGCACCACTGGAATAAACAGTGCGTGCTTTCCTGACCTGACGTTATGCTGCATATCCAGCGTTATGGCCCTGCCCCGAATCGGACAGACATTGAAACAGACCTCACAGCGAAGACCGTGAAAGGCAATGCAGGTCTCCTGGTCCACCACGACCGCAAGTCCCATGCGGGACTCCTCGATATCGGTAAGACCATGATCCAGGGCGTTGGTCGGACAGGCGAGGATGCAGGGGATGTCCTCACACATTTCGCAGGGCCCGGAACGGGCTACGAAATAGGGAGTTCCCGTTGCAACGTCGTCACCAACCTCACCAAGGAACAGGATGTCGTACGGACAGTCCCGCACGCACAACCCGCAACGGATACAGGCACCCAGAAAATCCTCTTCCGGCAGTGCGCCCGGTGGTCGAATATAGTGGGCAGGCAGGGATGAGGCTCTATTAGAGTAGATCCCCAGACCCATGCCGACCAATCCGACCCCGCAGGCAGTCTTGAGCATATTGCCCAAGAACTGTCGTCGATTCATCTCATGCTTTTTGTCTGTATCTGACATTACTGACTAGTTTGGATTGTTATCGATTACAAATGTTTTTAGTTATGACGGTCTCCGGTCTGGCGAACCAGACCGGATTCCGTCTTCTTAGGCCTTACTGATCTTCACGGCGCACTTCTTGTAATCCGTCTCTTTCGAGAGCGGATCGGTGGCGTCGAGGGTCAGTTTGTTGACCAGACGACCAGCGTCGAACCAGGGGACGAATACCAGTCCATCAGGCACTCTGTTGCGCCCTTTGGTATCCACCCGGCAGATAATCTCACCACGACGCGAAACGATCTTGGCCATTTGCCCATTACGCAGTTTGCGTTTCTTGGCGTCCTTCTTGCTCATAAAGACCACGGCATCCGGCACCGCGCGATAGAGCTCAGGTACACGCCGGGTCATGGAACCCGAGTGCCAGTGCTCAAGAACACGACCGGTGCAGAGCCACAGGTTGTACTCCTTATCCGGCATTTCTGCTGCGGGCTCATATGGGCCAAAGATGATGTTGGCCTTCTTGTCCTTGGCGCCGTAGAACTGAACTTCACTGCCCTTCTCTACATGCGGATCATAACCTTCGCGGAAACGCCACAGGGTCTCCTTACCATCGATCACAGGCCAGCGCAGTCCGCGTGCCTTGTGATAGACCTCGAATTCCGCCATCTCATGGCCTTTCTTGGGGATGCCTGGTACGGAGTTGAACAGCCGGTACTCTTCGAAAAGACCCTTCTGCACGTAGTAGCCGAAGTGGTCCATCTCATCGTTGCCGTACTCGTTACCGCGATCATCGGTGACCGTCTGTTTCGGGAACTTGTCGACCTGACCATTGGCGTAGAGGACGTCATAAAGCGTCTTACCCGCATATTCAGGTTGCTTGGCGATAAGATCCTCCGGCCAGACATCCTCCACTTTGACATACTTGGCGAATTCCATGAGCTGCCACAGATCGGAGCGGGACTCGCCCGGCCCCTGCACCTGCTGACGCCAGAACTGGGTGCGTCGTTCTGCATTACCGTAGGCACCCTCTTTTTCGATCCACATGGAGGTCGGCAGAACCAGGTCAGCCGCCTGAGCCGATACTGTGGGATAGGGGTCTGTGACGGTAATGAAGTTAGCCGGATCACGCCAACCGGGGAGAGACTCCTCGTTCATGTTGGCCGCTGCCTGCATGTTGTTGTTACACATGACCCAGAAGCAGTTCATCTTGCGGTCTTTGAGTGCACGATGCATGGCGACCGCGTGGATCAGAGTCTTGCCCATTGGCTTCCCGCTGATGTCCGATTGAGCAGCCTTATCTGACATACCGTTATGTCTTGGGATGGTGCCTGCGGGCAGCTTCCATACTTTCTCAGCAAATTTGCAGTGCGCGTCCTTCTTGACGACGAGATCGGCAGGCAGACGATGGGTAAAGGTGCCTACCTCGCGGGCGGTGCCACAAGCAGATGGCTGACCGGTCAGTGAGAAGGGGCTGTTGCCGGGCTCGGAGATCTTACCCATCAACAGATGGATGTTATAGACCAGACCGTTCATCCAGACACCGCGGGTGTGCTGGTTCATACCCATGGTCCAGAAGGAGGAGACCTTCCTCTTGGGATCGGCATAGGCTTTGGCCAGCTTGATCAGGTTCTTTTTGGGCACACCGGACATTTTACTGGCTTTTTCAACAGTGTACTCGGAGACCAGCTTTGCATACTCTTCGAAGGCGATCTTGTTGAACTTACCCTTGTTGGGGTTCTTCGCAGCCTTCTGCAGCGGATGACTCGAACGCAGACCATAGCCGATATCGGTGGTGGTCTTGTTGAAGTTGACGTGCTTGCCGATGAAGTCCTTATTGTAGGATTTCGTCTGGATTATGTAATTGGCGATGAAGTTGGCGATCGCCAGATCACTTTGGGGTTCGAAGATAATCGGATTGTCCGCCAGCTCGTAGCAGCGATGCTCATAGGTGGAGAGCACGTGCACTTTGCAGCCTTTCTTGGTCAGTCGGGTATCGGTAAGACGTGACCAGAGGATGGGATGCATCTCCGCCATGTTGGCGCCCCAGAGCACAAAGTCATCGGCGTGCTCCAGATCATCGTAGCAGCCCATGGGCTCATCGATACGGAAGGCGCGCATGAAGGCGCCTACGGCAGAGGCCATGCAGTGACGGGCATTGGGATCCAGACTGTTGGAACGGAAACCCGCCTTCATGAGTTTGGCGGCGGCATAACCCTCCCAGACGGTCCACTGTCCGGAGCCGAACATGCCGACACCCTTCGCACCTTTGGCCTTACGGGCTGCGACCCATTTTTCAGCCATTGTCTTGAACGCTTCGTCCCAGGAAACCGCCTCGAACTTGCCATTCTTGTCATACTTGCCGTTGGTCTTGCGCAGCATCGGCTGGGTCACGCGATCCTGTCCGTAAAGAATTTTCGGCAGGAAGTAACCCTTGATGCAGTTCAGGCCCTTGTTGACCGGCGCATCAGGATCACCCTGGCTGGCCACAACCTTGCCATCTTTGACGCCCATGAGAACACTACAACCGGTACCGCAGTAGCGGCAGGCTGCCTTATCCCAACGAATGCCATCGTCGCCTTCAGCTGCTGTAGCGGTTTTAATCGCCGGCAGGGTTACACCCGCCACCGAAGCCGCAGCAGCAACTGCATTGCTCTTGATAAAATCACGTCTAGTTAATTTCACGTTTCATCTCCTCCAATGATTCCTCACCACCATAGTGATAAATCAGAATTGTACTCACTACCCCTTTAACTCCATTCATCGCGTTCATCGTGTCGGACACGGGGGAAACCGTTTCCCCTTCGTCTTCAACGGTAACGATCAGTTTGTCGGCTTCCTCACCGCCATGGACTTCAACACCTGTTATTTTTTCCAGCCGTTTGGAGACAACAGGCCCTTTCTCCGGCTTTGTATGCACAACAAGACTACAGATATTCATTAGGTTGGAATTCCTCCGGGTATCTAATCACTATGCCGCTTGGTCTTGTTGCTGCGGCTTGAGAGTTACAGACTGTGAGGGGCAGACGGCAAAACACTCGCCACAGCCCGTACAGTCATCTGGGTCAAGTAGGGGCCGGGCCTTACCGCCGACCTCCAGTTTGAAGCGTATAGCTGATTCATCGCAGACTTCGCCGCAGCTACGGCAGACAACACCCTGCATTGAAAGGCAGTTGTCTGCAATCTCGGCTTTCAGCGGCCAGGGCGGCTGATTCAGGTCATTAAAAAAGGCCAGCACCTTATGGGTGCAGGCCTTTACGCAATCCCCGCAGAATGTGCAGCCACCCTGTGAGAAATCTATTCTGGGAAATCCACCGGGACCCCGTTGGATGATTTGTTGCGGACATTCTGAGATGCAATCGTCGCATCGTTCGCACTTTTCGACGAATTCCGCTTCAGGTTTTGACCATGGCGGTCTGATAGAGGACTGTGCAGGGCCACCGCATTAAAACCTGTTTAAATGCAATGAACTAGGCGATCATTACGAGAAACAACATCAGGAGTTTCTCATGACCGCCAGCATAGTAGAGCATTTTTCCTCCCTAACTGAC
>JAESPE010000135.1 GCA_016756835.1 gamma proteobacterium endosymbiont of Lamellibrachia anaximandri
TTGCTTCCCCTCTGGCGCAAGGCACGCCGGGTAAGCAGTGCGGCCTCGCGGCTACCGGGGACTACCAGCCTTCGCTTCGCTCTCCATGGCTGGCAGCGGCGGTTCCAGGGAAACCTGGAGTGTGGATGTGGAGCGTCGCCTGACCGCATTGAACCACTGGCGCGAGCAAGGTGGCCGGCTGTCGCCCGAACGGAATCTGGACAGAGCAGGATGTCGCCGGGTGGACAAGATGAGCCGTCAGTGGCGGCAGTTGTCAAAAAAAGAGGAGATGAGTGCCGACGGTAAGGTTTTCTCCCCAGGCGGTCTGTTGGCGATGGCCTACCCGGACAGGATAGCCAAACAGCGTAGTCACGGCAGTTATCTGTTGGCTTCCGGCAGAGGGGCGGTACTGGCCGAGAATGATGTACTGGCTGGAGAGCGATATTTAGTCGTCGCAAAGATGGATGCAGGACGTACCGAGGGACGTATACAGCTTGCAGCAGCCTTGAATAAGGATGAAATCAGGGCGTTGCCGGGTCTGCGGTTGCGACGGGTTGCGCGGATCGAATGGGATTCTGTAAAGCACAGGGTTGTAGCCAGGGATGAAGAGCGGCTGGATGCCCTGCTGCTGGCCAGTTTTCCTTTGGAAGCACCAGATCCGGATACGCTTAAGCAGGCAATGCTGCAGGGTATCGAACAGATGGGAATAGAATCGCTGCCCTGGACGGATAAGCTGCGGCAGTGGCAGACACGTGTGATCTGTATGCGGGCATGGATGCCTGAAAAAAACTGGCCGGACCTATCGGATCGTTGGCTCACTGAGCATCTGGGTGAGTGGCTTGAGCCTTGGCTCGATGGTGTCACCAGGCGGGAGCACCTGCAGCGTTTGAATTTGACGGATATCCTTCAGAATTTGCTCTCCTGGGAGCAGCGGAAAGTGCTTGATGAAATATTGCCCACTCACCTGACGGTACCCAGTGGCTCCCGTAAGGCGCTGACTTACGAGGTGGGAAAAGCGCCTGTACTGGCGGTGCGGCTGCAGGAGATGTTCGGGCTGGCTGATACCCCAAGGATCTGCCACGACAGGATTCAGATCATGTTGCATCTACTGTCACCCGCCCAGCGGCCGATTCAGGTCACCCAGGACCTGCGTGGTTTCTGGAATCGCACCTACAGCGAAGTCAAAAAAGAGCTCAAAGGGCGGTATCCAAAACACCACTGGCCGGATGATCCCTGGCAGGCTCAGGCGACTGCCAGGGCCAAACCGCGAAGAAGATGAGTTGTAGGGCCTGTTAACAGGCCCTAGTTCCTTGCCTGTTCCTGCATCAGCTTTTCGATTCGTTCCAACTCGCCGGGCGTGTTTATGTTGGTGAACAGTTCGGGATCAGAAGAGAAATCGGCGAGTGCCAGCCGCTGTTGTTTGAACCAGCGATGGACAGCCCGTCCGCCGGCATCAATGTAGGCAGCAAGTTCTGTTGTCAATTCACGCCGGATCAGTGAAAACACGGGGTGCATTCGTTCTCCATCATGAACACAGCAGACATCGGCATTCTCATTTGCCAATGTGGTGAAAAGCCGTTCCAGGAGATTTGTGGGTACCCAGGGGCTGTCACAGGGGACCGTAAGCAGCAGATCAGCTGTAGTATGTTGCAGGGCGGACAGCATGCCTGCCAGAGGGCCGGGAAAACCACCGACCGGATCTGGAATTACCGTAAATCCAAAATTGCCGTATCGGTCAAAATTCCGGTTGGCGCTGATGAATAGATGGTCTGTTTGAGGTTTTACCGCCTCGATCACATACTCGATCAGAAGCTGTCCATTGAGAGGGATGAGGCCTTTATCCCCCCCCCCCATCCTGCTTGCCTGTCCCCCGGCGAGAATGACACCGGCTATGGAAATGTCATCTATCATAATTGGCGGATTGATTTATGCTGGGAAAGCGAAAGAAAAATACGGACATAATTGAGTGGCGGTTCAATATTTTACTGATTGTAACACTGATTTAGTGATGCTCAGGATGGCAAATTCATTTATTCATATTTTTCGCTATATCCTTTTTCCTCAAAATGGTAGGGTCTACAAGCCAGGAAACTTTGTATTTGACAATATCCTCAGGAGATGACTGATGATGAACAAGCTGCAATCCCAGATCCGCCTTAACAACTCGCATGATCATGTTGAAGTCAAATATGAACCTGAATACAACGCGGTTTGGGCAAAATTAAAATATCCTGGACGCCCCTGTATGAGCAAAGGATTACTGGGTGATGTTGCCAAGGTACAGCAGCTGATTCGTGAATATGCCAGCTACGGACACAATACCGGTGACGAAAATCGTTTGCGGTATCAGGTATTGAGTTCGGCGACGCCGGGCGTTTTCAATCTGGGGGGTGACTTGGCTCATTTTATCGACCTGATTGAGCGTAAAGACCGTGACTCCCTGATGGCATATGCAAAGTCCTGCATCGATATTCTCTATCCTTCATCGATTGGTTATGGCCTGCCATTTACGACAATTTCCCTGGTGCAGGGAGAGGCGCTGGGAGGTGGCTTTGAGGCTGCGCTTTCCACCAACGTGTTGATTGCAGAAGAGAGCGCAACTTTTGGTTTTCCGGAAACGGTTTTCGGCCTCTTTCCGGGGATGGGTGCCTTTAGTTTTCTCGCCAGACGCATGTCGCCTGCGTTGGCAAAACGTGTTATTGCTTCCGGCAAAGTCTACACGGCGGGGGAACTGTATGAGATGGGGCTTGTTGATGTGGTTGCTCCAGATGGCAAGGGTGAGGAGGCGGTCAATAACTATATTAAGCACCAGCAGAATCGCTCAGCCGGATTTGTCTGTCTTGATAAGATCATGGACCAGTTTAATCCGGTTACCTATGAAGAGTTGATGAAAATCACCACGATGTGGGTCGATGCGGCGATGGGGCTGAGCAAGAAAAACCTGCGACTCATGGATTATCTGCTACGCGCCCAAGAGCGGCGTTGGGGAGTAAAAGAAGATCTGATGTGTCAGGCTGTGGGCTGAGAACGTTTATCTCCAGCTACTGAGCGTGTTATCAGTTCCTGTTTCAGGATTGATTCTGCGCGGCTGAATGCTGTTTCAATGGACGTCAGCGTATGCGCTCCTCTGTTGTTGAGCGCCAAGTCGTCTACTTGATTGGCATCAGTTGAAGCATTGGTGAGTTCTTGCAGGCCAAGATAGGCAGCGGTTCCTTTCATTGCGTGGGCTGAGTCTTTGAAATCAGAGGGGTTGTTGGCGGAGAGTGCTTTGTTCATTGCACTGATCAGTTGCCGACCGTCGCGTAGAAAGTTGTTTACCAAACGTTCAAGAAAGTCGTTGTCCTGACCCAGGTTGATGACCTCATCAAGCACCCTGCGATCGATGATCGCGGGCACGGCGTCTATCGCTTGAGGCTGTGTAATAGAGCTCAATTCAATGGGGGCTGCTTTTTCTGACCCTGTATGAGTCGCTTGAGCAATGGTGTCCAGGAGTTTCGATGAAGAAACGGGTTTTGTCAGGAAAAATTGAATGCCGGCATCTTCACACTCCTGCCTGGCTTCCAGTGTGGCGTTGGCGGTTAGCATGACAAATGGGATGTTTGCATCCACGCCATTGGCGAATCGGTACATCTTGAAGGTGTCGAGTCCACCAAGAACCGGCATCTGCATATCGACAATGACGATATCGAACGGCGCGCTCTCCAAGGCATCCAGTACATCCTGACCATTTTCGACCAGTTTGAATTGGTGTCCTGCTAGTTCGAGCATTCTTCCCACCACCATGCGATTTGTCGAGTTGTCCTCGCCGACAAGAATGCGCTGCTTTTTTAAGTCGTCCTGGCTGTTGACGGTTTTCGCCTTCAAGTCTACGACATGCTCTTGTTCAGCCCGGTTTGCATGGGCGGCATGCAGTGCGTTGAAGAGCATGGATTTGTCAACGGGGGAAGGGAGAGTTGAGATAAGGCTGGTAACCTCGTCCAATGGGAGCGTGGGCACACCATCGGGCAGTATGACCAAAATGTCGAAACTGTCCATTGCAAGTTCGTCACGGAAGGATTCAAGCAGTTCCCGCATCTGCTCGTCTACTGGGACTTGATCGATAATTAATAATTGATAGGGTGCCTGTTGACGGTTTTCTCCGAGTATGAGCCGAAACATTTCTCGTGAGCTCTGGACATCCTGAAAGGAGACTCCCCACTCTCGAAGGTAATTTCCGGTTATCGTCTTTGCGCCGATCTTTTCGCAAAGCCGGATTACCCGGCAGTTTTCCAATTGCGTGTCTATGCCGGCTTTGGTGGGGGGTGAACTGGATTTGAATTCGATATCGAACCAGAATGTCGTGCCGACATCAGGTGTGCTTTCCAGCCCAATTCGTCCACCCATCAACTCGACCAGTTGCTTGGCGATGGCGGTTCCGAGGCCGCTACCACCAAAACGTCGGGTGGTGCTTTCATCAGCCTGGTTGAACTTTTCGAAGATGGTCGCCTGCTTCTCTTGCGGAATACCAATTCCACTGTCTATGACCTCGAAATGGATCAAAGCCTGTTTTTCAATGAGATGAGTTAAATGGCAGCGTATCTCGACGGTTCCCGTAGGTGTGAATTTTATCGCATTGCCGATCAGGTTGATCAAAATCTGACGCAGATGTAAAGGGTCTCCTATGAGCAGATGAGGAATTTCAAGGCTGACATTGTTGATTAAACGTATATTTTTCGGTTGCGCCTGCGGAGATAGCATGCGCATGGTGTGTGTAATCAGTTCATGCAGATCAAATTGTGTCTGTTCGAGGATGAGTTTTCCTGCTTCAATCTTTGAAAAGTCAAGTATGTCCTCAATGAGCATGAAAAGCGTTTGGCCTGAATTGGCGATGGCATTGGCATATTCACGTTCTTCCGTGGGAAGATCGGAGCACTTCAATAGCTCACTGATACCAATAATTCCGTTTAGAGGGGTTCTGATTTCATGGCTCATACGGGCGAGAAAATCACTTTTTGCCCGGTTAGCGTCCTCAGCGCGTTTGCGTTCTTTATGAATGCGTCTGATGAGTACCGCGGCGTATCCAGGTAATACCAGAAAAGATGCAAGCAGCCCCAACCCCAGGCTTATGTGGGAATGCCAGAATTCGTTGGTGGCAATGACGATACTGAAACCGATGACGGAAAGGGCTGTGGAAAAATGGAGGTACCTCTCTCCGTAGCGAAACCCGTTGCCGAATGTCACCCATAGATAAATCCAGACCCAAGGTGCAAGGAGGTCGTTGGTAAAACTCGATACGATACTGAAACCAGCAATATCCGACACAATGCTGATGATGCGACGTGGATGGGATACTCCCCGCCAAATTAACGTAGTAATGAAAATTCCAATGGAAAAAAAGAGAAAACTGGATATCAGGATCGTGGTCAGCGTCCGGGGGTGCTGCAGGGGCAGGTTGATCGGCCCTGAAAATAACAGATAGAAAAGCACTGCGGATGACAGGATGATGCGAACAAGCGCCTGTTCCTGCTCAGAGTTTTCTCTGTCTACAAATATGCGTTTTAGAAATTGATAAATGTCTTTAATAGACTGCATAATTTGTATAATATCATTGTGCGCGACTTGGTCGGATAGAGTTGGTCAATAGGTCGATAGTCTTGAGTTTAGGATGTCGTTCCTATATTTAGTGTGTCTGATGGTGGTATGCGTGTTCCCTCCTTTTGGGGTTGAAGGATCGCGTATAAGCATATTCCAAGTCTATGCCAGAGAATGCGAAGAAACACTGATATTATAACGAACAACAATATTTATTCTGCATTTCGATGTGAAATATATTTAATTCATATTTGCTTTGTATCTCTTCGCAGTGGTTGTTTCAGGACACGACATTGAGGCATTTTTTCGATCATGGCCTCTAATTCGCATATGGCTAGTAATAGTTAAAGGTAATCAGAAAGATGAGTCTGGATATTGAAACGGTCGTAATATCGGCGATCGCCACTCAAAAGCAGCTGAATACAGCCAGCATAAAACGTGAATCACGTCTTCAGGATTTAGGGGTCTCCTCACTGGACGCAATCACGATTGTCTATGAGGTCGAGGAGGCCTTCGACGTCGAGATACCTAATGCTGAACTTGAAAAACTGGAAACGGTTGGCGACATCGTGGACGGCATCGGCAGCCTGCTCGCGGATAAGTAAGTCCCGTGGGAGAACGTATTGTTATTACCGGATTGGGATCTGTTTCCGCGCTTGGTGTGGGCGTTGAGCCGTTTCGTTCGGCATTGCTTGCGGGAACTGCCGGAATTCGTAATCTCGAAAAAATAGACTGCAGTGGTTTGCGGGTGGTTATTGGTGCCCAAGTACCCCATTTTAAGGCGGCCGATCATCTCGATGAGGCACTATTACCCTATCTTGATCGTTTTTCACAGTTTGCCTTGATTGCAACAAAGGAAGCCTTGAATGATTCTGGGTTAACCGCCGGGCAATATGAGAATGCTGCTGCGATTATCGGTACAGGTTGCGGCGGAAAGGAGACGGATGAGGCCACCTATTCCCAGCTCTATCGTGATGGGCGATCGCGGGTACATCCACTGACGATACCGAAAGGGATGCCGAGTGCGGCAGCAAGCCAAGTCAGTCTGCAAATGAAGATCAAAGGGCCAGTGTTTTCCGTAACAAGCGCCTGTTCCTCGTCCGGACATGCAATTGCTCAGGCAGCGTTGATGATACGGCATGGTTTGGTTGACGTTGCAATCGCGGGTGGCACTGATGCGCCATTTACCTGTGGACTGTTAAAGTCCTGGGATATGCTGCGGGTGCTGTCAAAAGATACATGCAGGCCATTTTCCAAGGACAGATCCGGCATGGTGCTCGGGGAAGGGGCAGGTATCCTTGTTCTTGAATCAGAACGTCACGCTAAGGCAAGAGGTGCAGATATCTATGCTGAATTAGCGGGTTTTGGCATGTCATCGGATGCGGGGCATATTACTGATCCTTCCGTGGATGGAGCGGCAAGAACTATCGGGTTGTGCCTGCAGGATGCGCAATTGAGTCCGGCGGATGTGCAATACATCAATGCCCACGGCACTGCGACTCAGGCAAATGATGTTACGGAAACGGCAGCGATCAGCAAGATCTTCAAGGAAAACGCCGCTTCTTTAGCAGTGAGTTCAACGAAATCGATGCATGGACATGCGCTGGGTGCTGCGGGTGGGCTTGAACTGGTGGCGACGGTATTGTCTGTGAAGGAGGGGTTCATACCGCCAACAGTAAATTTTACTGAAGCAGGTGATGGATGCGATCTGGATTATGTGCCCAAAGAAGTGAGGTTTGGGTCCATTGGTGCAGCACTCAGCAACTCTTTCGCTTTTGGCGGGTTGAATGCGGTGCTGGCCGTGCGTGCCTTTCAGTGACAAAAGATGCAGGCGCGTCTCAGGTCTTTTTGAAGAGAAACTGGCCATTGCCGAATACTTCACCTTCCATCGGGGCAAAGCAGGCTTTGCAAAGGGAGAAGTAGTTGTTCCAGTACAGGATATCGTCCGTTGAAAGCTCATCTTGGCTGACGTTATCCATGTTATTCCAGAAACGTTCGTGCCACTGATTCAGTGTGCGCCAGTAGTTCATCCCATTGACAAACCAGCCCTGTTCCAGGGAGAAACCACTCTCTTGTTTGGCTATCAGGTCGTAAGGCCAGATTCTCCCTCCTGGAAAATAGTCTCCAATCAGTGTTTTTTCTGGGGTGAGGAAACGGGGGATAGGGATGCGGGACGCAATCAGATGGTGGAACGCGTAGCCGCCAGGTTTGGTCAGAATTGCTGTTTTTTTAAATAATTCCGCGAGATTTCTTGCATGTTCAAGAACACCAATGGAGAAAACCCTGTCAAATTTTCCAATCCCAAGCGTCCAGGGCCACCGCATTAAAACCTGTTTAAATGCAATGAACTAGGCGATCATTACGAGAAACAACATCAGGAGTTTCTCATGACCGCCAGCATAGTAGAGCATTTTT
>JAESPE010000136.1 GCA_016756835.1 gamma proteobacterium endosymbiont of Lamellibrachia anaximandri
GCGTCCATGAGTTTTTTATCCAGAGCCTTCAGCTCGATACATTTACTATGCAATTGGAGTACGAGTGATGGTGCAGTTGGAACTGATTATTGCTATTTTGAACTCCGAAACTTGAGTTAACATCAGATAGTTATATCATTTCAATGCTGAAGCGATAATATTATTGAGCTTGCCAGAGTTTCTCAATAATCTGATTAAACCATGTCCGCCTTCACTGAATGGATGTAGCGAAATATTTTCTATATCTCCTAAATGCATCGCATGTATGCTGTCAAGCATTTCATTGCCATCATAGTAGATATTAACGTTACATCTGTGGCAGTGTGATTTGACTGCTGGCTTTAAGTCAAAATACTTATCTGAAAAGTTTTTATGCACGAATGTTATTCTATCTCTATTTCTTATATATCCTGGATTATGGATAAAGGTTTGTGGAGAAAAAGCATGGATGCAACTGGCATTAATCAAAATGCCAATAATTATGGCGGCATATCCACCCATTGAATTGCCAAAGACGGCCACCTTTTTGATGCCGTTTTTATCAATAATATTCCTGAGATATGAAGCGGTTTCATCAATATTGGTTGATATTCCTGAAACACCGGACTGATACCATACCTGCTGAAGGTCGCGGAGGTATATTTTATTGACTTTTAGATTTCTTGTTAAATTGTATAACTCAAAAGGAGGTGGGGCATGGTTACCAGCAACCCCGCCAAAGGCAATTAATAGAGGGCTATCCTTATGCGATAGTTCAATGATGGATGATAGATTGGGGTCATCTATATTTCTATGAGATTCTGCTGCCATGGAACCAACGGGGTCTTCTGCCAGGAAAAGGAATGATCTGACTTTAGTTTACTTGTTTATGCCGACTTTGATCAAAAAATGGAGCAAAATTGACGTAACTGTTATTCAATCTCTTGGGGTTTGATTCCCCTCCCCTCTGTCAGGATGGTAAGAATTTCAGTGAAACTTCAGATAAGTAATACCACATTGGAAATGGCTCGGTATTGCTTACCGTGCCAAATGAATTACAATAAACACTAAAATGTAATTCATCAAGAGGTGCAAGGATGAAAAGTACCATCACATCACGCGGTCAGACGGTTGTTCCTGCAGATATCCGCCATAGGTTCCATTTAGGCGCTTCTGATTGTCTTGAATGGATTGTTGAGGGGAAAACAATAAGGGTTGTCCCTCTACCCCAAAACGGTATTGACGCCTTTCGTGGAAGAGGGCGTGGAGGCGCGACAGAGCGCCTGTTGGCTGAGCGAAAAAAAGAGAGGGAGGGAGAGTGAGGCGCTATCTGTTAGATACCTCTGCACTTTTAACACTCCGTGATGATGAGCACGGTGCTGACCAAGTTGCAGAGGTTTTGTTGCAAGCGGAAGAGCATCAAGCAAAAGTTTATGGCTCATTCATGACATTGATGGAGGTTTTCTATCGGGTCTGGAAGGATGAGGGTGAGACAGAAGGAAGAGTTGCTTATGAGCAGTGTAAATCGCTCCCAATCCGGTGGATTCATGAAAACTCTGATCTCTTGGAGCAGGCGGCTAAAATCAAGGCAACTCATCCACTGTCACTCGCAGATGCTTGGATTGCCGCAACTGCAATTTTGGAGAATGGGATATTAATACATAAAGATCCTGAGTTTGAGGTTGTAGATGTAGAACAGCATATCTTGCCGTATAAGTGAATTCACCACGACTTATGTAGATGAAACAAAGGGATCCCACCTGCAATCAGGCACGCTGCTCGGCTGTGCGAAATTCACATTGCAAATTAAAACAAGGTCGGGCCGCAAGATTGGCTTTTCCAGGCGTGGCAGACTGTCAAAAGTTTCTCAGGGAATTAATAGGATACGACAAGGATCGATAATGAAGAAGGCACTCATTACGGGCATAACGGGCCAGGACGGTTCCTATCTGGCAGAGTTATTATTGGAGAAGGGTTATGAGGTACACGGCATCAAGCGACGTGCCTCGTCATTCAATACGCAACGCGTGGATCATATCTACCAGGATCCACACGTTGATAATCAGCGATTTATACTCCACTACGGTGATCTTACAGACAGCTCTAATTTAACCCGGATCCTTCAGGAGGTGCAGCCGAATGAGGTCTATAATCTGGCGGCACAATCGCATGTGGCTGTCAGTTTCGAAGCGCCTGAATACACTGCCGATGTTGTTGGTATGGGTACGCTTCGCCTGCTTGAGGCGATTCGCTTGCTTGGGTTGGAGAAGAAGACACGCTTCTACCAGGCGTCTACCTCCGAACTGTTCGGGCTGGTACAGGAGACGCCCCAGAAAGAGACCACGCCGTTTTATCCGCGCAGTCCCTATGCGGTGGCCAAGCTGCATGCCTATTGGATCACGGTGAACTACCGCGAAGCTTACGGTATGTACGCCTGTAATGGGATCCTGTTCAATCACGAATCACCGCGGCGTGGTGAGACGTTTGTCACCCGGAAGATTACTCGCGGTCTGGCCAACATTGCACAGGGGCTGGAAAAGTGCCTCTACCTGGGCAATATGGATGCGCTTCGTGACTGGGGTCACGCGAAGGATTTTGTTCGTATGCAGTGGATGATGCTGCAGCAGGATCAGCCTGAAGATTTTGCCATCGCAACCGGCGTCCAGCATTCAGTGCGCGATTTTGTCAGCATGTCAGCCGCCGAATTAGGGCTGGCCCTGCGTTTCGAGGGTGAGGGGCTGGATGAGAAGGGTATCGTTGAGCGAATAGAGGGTGACAAAGCGCCTGGCTTGAAGGTGGGTGATGCGATCGTTGCGGTTGATCCTCGGTATTTTCGTCCAGCTGAAGTGGAAACCCTGTTGGGTGATCCTACCAAAGCTAAAGATCAGTTGGGCTGGGTACCCGAAATCACTGTTCAGGAGATGTGTGCTGAGATGGTGGCTACCGATCTGCATGAGGCACGGCGGCTTGCGCTATTAAAAGAGCATGGGTATGAGTTGCCGATTCAGGCAGAGCATTGATATTGTCCCGTAACCTACAGCAGAAAATTTTTGTGGCAGGCCATCGGGGGATGGTTGGATCAGCCATCACCCGCCGCCTCCAGGCGTTGGGTTATACCAACATCATCACCCGTGGGCGCGATGAGCTGAATCTGTTGGATCAGAAGGCTGTACACGCTTTTTTCAATAGCGAAGGTTTGGATCAAGTCTACCTTGCGGCGGCGAAGGTGGGTGGCATCCATGCCAATAATACCTACCCGGCTGATTTTATTTATGAAAATCTGATGATCGAGGCTAATATTGTACATGCCGCACATTTGGCGAGTGTACAGAAGTTGCTATTCCTCGGCTCTTCCTGCATCTATCCCAAGTCGGCCGATCAGCCGATGAAGGAGACGGCGCTGCTCACCGGGACACTGGAGTCTACAAACGAGCCATACGCCATTGCCAAGATTGCCGGCATCAAACTGTGTGAGAGCTACAATCGTCAGTTTGGCCGAGACTACCGTAGTGTGATGCCGACCAACCTCTACGGGCCAAATGACAACTTTCATCCAGAAAACAGTCATGTGATTCCTGCGTTGCTGCGTCGCTTTCATGAGGCGGTTCAATCCAATGCAGAAGAGGTGGTGATCTGGGGTAGTGGCAAGCCGATGCGAGAGTTTCTGCATGTGGACGACATGGCGGCGGCCAGTGTGCATGTAATGGAACTTGACGTTGAAACCTATCAGGCAAACACAGAGCCGATGCTGTCTCATATCAATGTAGGTACAGGTTTGGATTGTACGATTCGAGAGTTGGCAGAGACGATTGGCCGTGTTGCAGGGTTTACCGGCAAGCTGAGCTTCGACAGTAGTAAGCCAGATGGTACGCCGCGCAAGTTGATGGATGTTTCCCGTTTGAAGTCGTTGGGTTGGGAGGCGTCGATTACCCTTGAAGATGGGCTGCGGGATGCCTATCGATGGTTTCTGGAGAATCAGGAACGGTTCAGGGGTTGAAGGTGCATCTTCCGTCTGATGTTTTTCAGACCGTGGTGGCGTCTACGCCACTGGTATCGATCGATCTGGTGGTGGAAAATGGCCGCGGGGAGATTCTCCTTGGCTTGCGCAATGATCGTCCAGCGCAGGGGTGCTGGTTTGTACCAGGCGGGCGAATTCTGAAGCGCGAAAGCCTAGATGCTGCCTTCACTCGATTGGCAAGTGATGAACTGGGTGTTGAGACGAACCGTTCATCCGCCAGTTTTCTGGACGTGTTTGAGCATTTCTACAACGATAGTGTGTTTGGCGAGACGCCAGAAACCCATTATGTGGTGCTGGCCTACCATCTTCGTCAGGATCTGGACCTGAGCCGTCTGCCTTCATCGCAACACCGCGACTATCGATGGTGGCCACAGGCAGAAATGGCTGCCAGCGATCGGGTACATTCTAACAGTCGTGCCTACCTTTCGGCGCTGAAGGAGATAACGCGTCATGCCAATGCCAGGGAGCAGCAGAAGGGAGCAAAATGGTAATCAAAAAGTTGCGCTCGGTTCTCGGGCAGGTTGCAAAATCAAATGGTTCAAAAAAGCGTTTTAAGCGCTGTGTGCTGCATATTGGAACCGAGAAAACTGGTACCTCCACCATACAACGGTTTCTGACGGTGAATCGTGCAGCATTGGTGCGTGAAGGTGTGATCTACCCATCGGCTACGGGTAATAGCGGTGGGACTCAGTGGGGGTTTGCTGCCTGTGCGCAAAACAAGCCTTGGGAAAAGGATGTTGGTGTGGCGTTAGGTATCCACTCTGAAGAAGATCAGGTGTCATACAGGGATACGCTGCGAAAAAAATTGTTCCGGGAGTTTTTGTCCGCGCCCAAGGCTGACGTACTGGTTATTTCGTCAGAGCATCTGCACAGTCGGTTGATCAGTCAGGAAGCAATTTTTCGTCTGAAGGCTTTTTTAGAACCCTGGGTGGAACGGTTCGAGATTGTTCTCTACCTGCGCAGGCAGGATCGCGTGGCAGTGAGTCTCTATTCAACCAAGATCAAGTCCGGTAATCCCACTCCGATTCTCTTTCCTGGTGCACCCAAAGGGCCTGTACCTTACTATTTCGATTACGAGAAAATCTACGATAACTGGTGTGCGGTGTTTGGTGAAGAGGCGCTAAAGGTTCGTCTCTTTTCACCACGTGAGTGGGAACAGGGCGACCTGGTGCATGATTTTTGCGATGTTTGCGGGTTGAGTCCTGAAGGCAAGCGCATGCCTGTTGTGGAAAACGAGTCGCTCAATCAAATGGGGGCGGATTTTCTACTTGAGGTCAACCGGAAGTTACCGAACATAGTCGACGGTAAACGGAACCAAGAGCGCGATGCGGTGACCCGGCTCATCTCAAAACTGTGCCACGGAAAAAATTATCCTGCCAGCCGTGAAGCGGCAATGAAGTTTTATCATCGTTATCTGGAGTGCAATGCACGAATAAAAGAGAAGGCATTTCCAGATCGTTCAGAGCCGCTGTTCGACGAGGACTTTTCTGACTATCCGGAGTCAGTCGAGCAGCTTGAGCCGCGTTACGAGGATGCGGTCGAACTCGCCTTGCGTATATGGAAGATGAAGATTTAGAAATCATGAAAACATTTACTATTCAGCAATTGGCAACCGATAGCGGTGTTGTTTTTGGAACCAGCGGCGCCCGCGGTCTGGTCGAACAGATGACGCCTGAGGTTTGTGCAGGTTATACCGCAGCTTTCATCAATTTATTTGGAAGTACCCAGGTTCAACAAGTTGCCGTCGGTATCGATCTGCGGCCCAGTAGCCCGGAGATTGCGCGTGCCTGTATTCTTGCGATTGAATCGGCAGGTCTTGTTGCTGAGTTCTGCGGGGTAGTGCCTACGCCTGCACTGGCATTTTATGCAATGCAGAAAAAGATTCCTGCCATCATGGTAACCGGCAGTCATATTCCGTTCGACCGAAACGGAATAAAATTCTACCGGCCAGAGGGCGAGATTACCAAAGCGGATGAGGCTGCCATTATGGGTGCTGAGGTTTTATTGCCTGAGCCTTTGGTATTGCCGGACTTGCCTGTGGTGAATAAGGGGGCGCAACTGCGTTATCTGGAACGATATCTTCAGTTTTTTCCTGAGGATATGCTGGCGGGGTGGCGAGTGGGTTTTTATCAACACTCCAGTGTTGCGCGCGATCAGCTGACGACACTGCTTGCCCGGTTGGGTGCGGAGGTAATAGCGCTGGGGCGTACCGATAAATTTGTCCCAATCGATACAGAAGCGGTTTCAGAAGAGGATGCTGAACGGGCTAAAGCGTGGGTCTTGGAGCACCAGCTGGATGCACTGGTCTCGACCGACGGAGATGCTGACCGGCCTCTGCTTGGTGACGAACAAGGCATTTGGTTTCGGGGAGATGTCGTCGGATTGCTGTGCGCACGATTCCTGAAGGCCGAAGCGCTTGCCACGCCAGTCAGTTGCACAACGGCAATTGAAAAAAGTGGATGGTTTAAGCATATTGCCCGGACCCGTATCGGCTCGCCGTATGTCATAGAAGGCATGGATGCGTTGCAGGCTGCCGGAAGAGCACCAGTTGTCGGTTTTGAGGCGAACGGTGGATTTTTGCTGGGGAGTGAAATTGAGCGCAACGGAAAAATCCTGCAGCCGTTGCCCACTCGTGATGCGGTGTTGCCGATCCTGGCACTGTTGGCGCTTGCTCATGAAATGCAAGTGCCGCTGTCAGCACTGATAGCGGAGCTGCCTAAGCGCTTTACGGCAAGTGATCGGCTTCAGGGTGTGGCAATAGAGCGGAGTCGGGAACTGTTGAGGGAGTTGGAAAAAGACTCGGAACCGCTGTCCCGGCTCTACGGTCCGGTTTCGGCACTGGATGTGACCGATGGACTGCGGTTTACCTTTGAGAGTGGTGACATCGTCCATCTGCGCCCGTCAGGTAATGCACCGGAATTGCGTTGTTACGCCGAGGCCGATAGTGCTGTGCGTGCTGTAGCACTTGTATCTGAGGTGCTGGAACTGGCGAGGCGCCAGTGACTTCAGGTTACATTTTTTTCAAGACAGAGTTGACTTAATACCTGGATAAGAGGGTGTTATGTGACTTGGATAATCCTGCGATTATGTGTACACTTTAATGTGATCACATTGGAGAGATAGGCTATGCAAGTCAGTGTCCGGGAAACGAGAGAACAACTCAGCCGATTGTTGAAAGCCGTCGAGCATGGAGAGCAGGTGGAGATAACACGGCGGGGTCGGGTAGTGGCGCGGCTTGCTCCCCCAGAGCCAAGTTCAGATAGTTCACGGGTGGCGCGTGCATCTGTTCGGGCGAAATTACGTGATACCTTGCCCCCATCCAAGACTGCATCAACAGAACTGATTCGAGAACTCAGAGAAGAGCGTGGCTGATCCTCGTCTCTATTTTGACACCAGTGCGTTGTTGCCGCTATACCGTCAGGAGAAATTAACGGCGCAAGTAGAACAGATCCAGAATGAGGTGACGCCGGTGATCAGTGCCTTAACAGAGGTTGAAGTCGCTTCTACTTTAGCTCGTTGGGTACGAATGGGAGAGCTAACCGGCGAGCAGGCAGAATTGTTGGAGACAACCTTTTCTGAAGATCTTCGCCTCGACGTGTTTGAACGCGTTGCTCTGGAAGATCGTCACTACTGGCAAGCACGGCATTGGCTTCTAGGGCGGAAAACGGCTCTGCGTACTCTGGATGCACTCCACCGCTGCCAGCCATGGAGAGCGAAGCGAAGGCTGGTAGTCCCCGGTAGCCGCGAGGCCGCACTGCTTACCCGGCGTGCCTTGCGCCAGAGGGGAAGCAAAGTAGGCATCCGAGC
>JAESPE010000137.1 GCA_016756835.1 gamma proteobacterium endosymbiont of Lamellibrachia anaximandri
TGATCAATAAACTGCCCGATTGCTGCTTCCAACTCTTTGACAGAAGTAAATACTCCACGCTTCAATTGCTTCTGTGTCAACAAACCAAAAAAGCGTTCCACCAAGTTGAGCAATGATGAACTTGTTGGGATAAAGTGCAGAGTGATCCGTTTATTGCGTGCCAGCCATTTCCTAACATTTTCGTGTTTATGCGTGCTGTAGTTATCAACTCAAGTTTCGGAGTTCAAAATTAGCAATATATATCGTGTAACCAACTGAATATAAAAGAAAGAAGGCCTCACGCATGGTAAAATGTTTGTGTTCAAAGACAAACAACAAAACCACCCGGAGGCCTGAATGAAGAATGGCATAAACAGCGGCAGCTTGCCACCCTTGATCTGCGATGTAATGACTGATTCGAAGCACTACATTGATAATCTTTTTGCCGACACATGGAAAAAGCTGAAATTGAATTCTCTGATCAAAGGCGCAGGCTTCACCAAAAGAACTGGAATAGAAATATCGGAGGCGGTGTTTATATTGCTGCTCTGGAAATGGCTCAATATGTCATCAATAGCCATGTTTTCTAAAAAAGCCTTGGGAACTTTTTCACGGGCCAGAAAAGATGTCATGTACGATTTACTGAAGCGAGAAGAGATCAACTGGCGCACACTCAATAGCCATACGGCCAAGGCCGTTTATCAGCAGAATAATCTGGGAGGGAGTCGCGTTAAAGCGTTTGTGTTGGATGATTCGATCAAAACCCGGTGTGGCAAGAAAATGGAAGGTGTCTCCAGTCATTTCGATCATGTCACGGGACGCCATGTCATGGGGCAGCAGGTGTTGACTCTGGGGTTAGCAACTGAAGAAGCCTTCCTGCCACTGGATTCACAGATTTACATCAGCCAGGTAAAAGCACGGGAACTGATTAAACCCCACAAGGATGGTCGTAGTGTTGCCGGAAAGCGTTACAGTGAAGCAACGACCCAGACCAAACCGGAAATGGCAGCGAACATGATGAAGCGAGCGCTTCGAAGTGGGATAGAAGCGGATTATGTCTTGGCGGATGCTTGGTTTGGCACCAAGCCGATGATTCGCACTGCATTGGAACTGGATGTCTGCGCGATCCTGCGAATGAAAAAGAGCAAGATGAAATATCGTGCGGTGGTGAGTGGACGGAAAAAGCAACTGCTAAATGCTCAGGAACTCTATAGCTATGCCGTAAGGCAGGAATGGAAGAAAGTACGGGGCATGCCGTGGAAGGCCGTGACACTGGATGTAGAATTAGATCTAGCTGAAAAAGATGAAAAGAAGCCTCGATGGAAACGGGTTCGATTGCTGTTTGTGCGGGGATTGCAAGAACCAGGTGGTGAGGAAGTAGGGAAAAAGGATTGGGCGCTATTTCTGACGACAGATATTCAACTGAGCATGAGTAAAATGCTGGAGACCTATGCTTTGCGCTGGGGAATTGAAGTGTATTTCAAGGAAGCAAAGCAGCATCTTGGCTTCCTTAAGGAGCAGACGGCTACCTTTGCATCGCATACCGCATCAATACATCTGTGCGCGATTCGCTACTTGATGCTGGTACACAATAAACTGGAAGGCCAGGATTATCGTATCGGTGACATTCGGTCACAGATGCAGGATCAGCTGGATTCACTCAGTTTTGCAGGACGGCTATGGCAGATATTTCGTGCCATTATATCCGGTACGCTCAATGAACTACGGAAATCTCTCGGCTGTTCAGTTAGCACTGTTATGCTGGCAATTGATAAACGCGTCCATGAGTTTTTTATCCAGAGCCTTCAGCTCGATACATTTACTATGCAATTGGAGTACGAGTGATGGTGCAGTTGGAACTGATTATTGCTATTTTGAACTCCGAAACTTGAGTTCTAAGAGATGAAATATCGTCACGAGATTATCGATTCAGAAGACGTTTATGACGGCTTTCTGAAATTGAACCGCTACCGGCTCAAGCATGACCTCTATGAGGGTGGCAGCAGCCGGGAACTGATCCGCGAGCGGCTGGAAGGGTTGCAGGCCGCTTCGGTTTTACTCTATGACCCAAATCTGGACCAGGTCGTTCTGGTGGAACAGTTTCGTATCGGTGCATTGGATCATCAGAATCCTCCCTGGGTGCTGGAGACGGTGGGCGGTTACATCGGTGAAAATGAATCCCCGGAGGCCGTGGCACGCAGGGAGGCGGAGGAGGAGGCCAACTGCAAAATCACCGAGTTGGAATCGATATGTACCGTGATGGTGAGTCCTGGCCACTCCGTGGATCAGATTTTTCTCTTTTGTGGCCGAGTGGATGCCTCGCAGGCAGGTGGCGTCTTTGGCCTGGATCATGAAGGAGAGGATATCCGGGTGGTGGTGATGGATGTGGAGCAAATCATTTCAGAACTCTACGGCGGCCGCGCCAACTCCACCAGCATCATTATTGCCGTACAGTGGTTGGAAAAAGAGCGTGAAACCCTGCGTGCCCGATGGTTATCCATTTGATTTTGGTGAAACCCATCGGTCTGTTTCCGGTCTACTCTAACTCAAATCTACTTAGTCTCAATGCCCCCATGTTTTTTCAGGAGTAAATGAATGTCGACCATATCGAGAAAATGGGTGATCCTGTTGCCGATCCTTTTGGGTGTCGCGATATTCATATTCCTGAAACAGGGCAAGGTACCCCCAGTGCAACAGGAACCCGCAGAGATTCCCAAGCTCGTCAGGAGTATCTCGATTCCCAGTCTCAATGTCGTCCCCAAGGCCGTCGGCTACGGGACAGTGCGTCCGGTTTTTACCTGGGACGCTGTGGCACAGGTTAGCGGCAAGATCCTCGAGAAACATCCGAAGTTGAAAAAAGGGGCCATCATCCCGGCTGGACAACCGTTGCTCCGAATCGATCCCACGGATTTCGAGTTGGCTATCACTCAGATCAAAGCCGATATTCAGGCCAGTCAGGCACAACTTCAGGAACTCGATGCCAAAGCAACCAATACTCGTGCTGCCCTGGCCATTGAAGAGCGAGCCCTGCGTCTGAATGAATCAGAATTGCAGCGCAAGAAAAAACTGATTGGAAAGGGGGGCGTCAGCCGCTCAGATCTGGAGAGTCAGGAACAAGCCCTATTGGCGCAGAAACAGAAACTGCAGTCGCAGGAGAACACGCTCAATCTGCTCCCCAGTCAAAAAGCACTGGTGGAGGCACAGTTGGCACGCCATCAGGCGAAGCTGGCTGCCGCTGAGCGGGATCTTCAGCACACTAAAGTGCAAATGCCATTTACCGGGCGTATTGCCGAAGTCAATTTTGAAAAGGAGCAGTATGTCAGGGTGGGTGAGATTCTGCTCGAGGCAGACGATCTGCAACGTGCCGAAATAGAGGTACAGATCCCGATTGAGCAGATAGCACCCCTAATGCGCTCTGAAAAAAACGTGAATATTTTGAATGCAGTGCAATTTGATTCTCATCATTCGTTCGGCATCGCAGCCGAGGTGAAATTGAATCAGGGGCCGCTAAAGGCTGTTTGGCAGGGGCGGGTTGCCCGCATGAGTGACACCCTGGATCCAAAGACAAGAACGGTTGGTGTGATAGTGGAAGTGGACGAACCTTATGCCAACGTGCGACCGGGTGTGCGTCCACCTCTCCTTAAGGGGCTTTTCGTTGAGGTCACGCTGATGGGAGGCGTACGCACCAACAGCCTTGTGATACCTCGTCTGGCTATACATGACGGTACGGTCTATCTGGTTAATGCGCAAAACCGTTTGGAGATCCGCAGAGTGGAGATTGAACTGCTGCAGCCGGAATATGCAGTGATTGGCAGCGGAGTGGAGTCTGATGAGCGGGTAGTCATCTCTGACCTGGTTCCCGCCATTGAAGGCATGTTGTTGTCGCCGCAGGCGGATGAGGCGGCTCAAACCCTGCTGGGCCAACAGGCTGCTGCAGAGGGTGTCCGGCCATGATCGATTTCTTTGCCCGACACCCCACCGCCGGAAATCTGCTGATGCTGTTTCTGGCCATCCTGGGATTTACTGCGCTACCGGGTTTGCAGCGGGAGACTTTTCCTGACTTTGCCAGTGATGAGATTGAGATACGGGTCGTCTATCCCGGCGCCAGTGCTGAGGACGTGGAAGAGGCGCTATGCCAGCGAATCGAGGATGCCGTCGATGGTATCAGTGATGTAGCTGAGATGCGTTGTGATGCCAAAGAGGGTTTCAGCGTTGCTGTTGTGGAGATGGAGGAGGGGGGAGATCTGCTCCGTTTCAAGGATGATATCAAGACTGAGATCGATGCCATCGACAACTTTCCTGAACAGGTGGAACCACCGGTCATCAGGGAACTGGGCCGTACCAACAGAGTCGTCTCCATTGCGGTTACCGGTCCTATGTCGGTGAGTCATCTGAAAGCCTATGCTGAACAGGTAAAGGATCGATTTCAGGTGCTCCCCGAAGTTTCGCAAGTCGATGTCAAAGGTTTTTCAGATCACCAACTGCGTATCGAGGTTCCTGCTTCTGCACTGCGTCAATACGGCGTAAGCATGTCTGATATTGCCAATGTCATTGCCCGTCAGGGTGTGGATCTGCCTGCCGGATCCCTGGAAGCAAGGGAACGGGACATTCTTCTCCGCTTCACCGATCTGCGGAGGACTCCGGAGGAGTTGGCGGATTTGGTTGTGGTCAGCGCCAGTTCCGGCTCTGAGATACGTCTGGGGGATATCGCCCATATCAGTGACCGTTTTGAACTGGACGAGGATAAAATCCTCTTCAATGGCAAACGTGCGGCAATTCTCCAGATCAACAAGACCAAGCAGCAGGATACGCTGGTGGTCATAGATGCGGTCACCCTTTATCTGGATGAATTACGCTTGACGGCACCCTCCGGTGTGGTCTTTGCGCTCACCGAGGATCGTTCGTCTGTGGTGCGGGATCGTCTCACTCTGCTGCTGAAGAACGGCGCCCAAGGCCTATTGTTGGTGTTTCTGACCATGTGGCTCTTCTTTCAGGGACGCTTTGCCTTCTGGGTGGCGATGGGGCTGCCGATCTCATTTCTGGGTGCGCTCTTCTTTATGAGCGTGTTTGGGCTGACCATCAACATGATCACCATGGTGGCACTGTTGATTGCGATTGGCCTGCTGATGGATGACGCGATCGTTATCGCAGAAAACATCGCCACGCACCTGAAACGGGGAAAAAACGCCATGCAGGCGGCAATCGATGGAACCCGGCAGGTAGCGCCCGGTGTGCGTTCATCATTTCTGACCACAATCGCCGTCTTTGGACCCCTGGCGTTTCTCTCGGGACATCTGGGCAAGGTATTGCAGTTCATACCGATGGTGCTGATCCTGGTGATTGCAGTCAGTCTGATCGAGGCCTTTCTTATCCTGCCGCACCATCTGGCGCACTCATTGAAACACCATGAGCAGGAAACCGGGCGCTTTCGGCGAGCCTTTGACGATCATCTGCTACGTTTCAGGGATGTCACTCTGGGGCGTATCGTCGATAGTGTTATTCATCAACGCTACTGGTTTGTCGGTGGTGTAATCGCCTTGTTCGTGGCCAGTATCGGCATGATGGCGGGAGGCAAACTCAAATTCCAGGCCTTTCCCGATATCGAGGGTGACACCATCGAGGCGCGTATCCTGCTGCCTCAGGGCACCCCACTATGGCGTACGGAAGCCGTGGTGGAGCGGGTGACCGCTGGACTGAAAAAAGTGGATGAGACGTTCACGCCGTTACAGCCGGGTGGTCAACGTCTGCTGAAGAATGTCCAGATCCGTTACAACTCCAACATGGATGCCAACGAGGCCGGTCCCCATGTTGCCACGGTTACTGTCGATCTGTTGACGGCTGAAGAGCGTAGCGGCTCATTGGACGATGTGATCAATCAGTGGCGTAGTGAGGTGGGCGATATCCCTGATCTTGATGCCTTGAGCTTCAAGGAGCCGGTAATCGGTCCGGGCGGAATTCCAATGGAGATTCGTCTGGTTGGCGATGATCTGGATCAGCTCAAGCAGGCATCACGAGAGCTTCAATCCTGGCTGTCACGCTATCGAGGAGTATTCGATGTTACCGACAACCTGCGTCCCGGCAAACCGGAGTTGCGCCTGAGTCTAAAAGAGGGTGCACTCTCTTTGGGCCTGGATGCCTTTACCATTGCCAATCAGTTGCGGGCCGCCTTCTATGGAACCACCGCAACAGAGATCCAGGTCGGGCCTGAGTCCTATGAAATCGATGTCCGACTCATGGATCAGGATCGTTCCGATCTGACCGATGTCGAGATGTTCAGAATCACCACCGCGGCGGGTGACCAGGTGCCTCTTAGTGCGGTTGCACACATTGAACATGATCGCGGTTACGCCCGCATCCAGCGCGTAAACGGAAGGCGCACTATAACGGTTCAGGGCGATATCGATAGCCGAATCGCCAACGCCGCCGAGATTGTCGGCGATACCAAAAAACACTATCTGCCACAATTGCTGGAGCGCTATCCCGGTATTAGTGCCGGTATCGAAGGCGAGTCGAAGAGGACCGCCAAGACAGCAGCCTCCATGCTGCGGGCATTCGGTATTGGACTTGTCGGTATTTTTATCCTGCTCAGCTTTCAGTTTCGCAGTTATGTCGAGCCGGTTGTCGTGATGACAGTGATACCGCTGGCTTTGATTGGTGTTGTTTGGGGCCATCTGTTGATGGGACTCAACCTCACCATGCCTGGTGTCATCGGCTTCGCCTCTCTCTCGGGAATTGTGGTGAACGACTCTATTTTACTGGTCGAGTTTTTGAAGCTGCGGGTACGGGAGGGACATGCAATTGTTGAGGCGGCAAAGATGGCGAGTCGGGAGCGGTTCCGCGCAGTGCTGTTGACCTCTATTACCACCATTGCGGGGCTTATCCCGCTGCTGCTTGAAAAGAGCATGCAGGCGCAAATTCTGATACCCCTGGCTACCAGTATCGTTTTTGGCCTGTTGGCGACCACTATGCTTGTGTTACTGGTGGTACCGGCGCTGTTCAGCATACTGAACGACTTTGGTCTGCTGTCTGAACAGGATGAGGAGGAAACGCAGGGAACCCCCGGGTTACCTGTCAAGTAGTTCCACCTTGATCCAGATCGAGTGCTCGTCGCTGGAGCGGGTTCTTGCCTGCATGCCGATGTCGGATATTCTATTCGAACCGGCTCGGCCGGTGCTGCTGAGGGGAATCCATTCTCCAGGTTTGACACTCACCACCGTTGTGCTTTCGGTGTGTTCGACTGTTTCCTGACGGCGTCCGGATTGTGCGTGGCGGTTGGTGATCTCCAGTCTGATGTGATCACCGATGATATGCGGCGTTACATGGAAACCGGAGCTGATATCCTGATACTCCGTAGTGCTCTGATATCCGACAATGGGACCAGCTATTACCCCGGTTCCGGTTTCAACAGGCCGGCTGATACCCGTTTTTATGAAGGCGGATTGACCCTCCAGGGTCTGTATCGTCCGGCTGGCATCAGTATGGCTTTGGGTTGTGTAGCGTTTGATATTGCCTCGTTCTGATTGAGTGCCGATTCTGATGCTGTTGTTCCCGGCGTGAAGTTCGACCTGCTGTCTCTGCCGCTGTGAGGGTGCATGTTCACGAACATGGATCAACATCCGTCTTGGCGCATGGTCGAATTCGTTGATGATCTTTTTTATCTCAGCCAATCGTTCCGGCGAGGTGCGAATAATCAGCTTGTTGTGCATCCGCTGCCAGCCATGGAGAGCGAAGCGAAGGCTGGTAGTCCCCGGTAGCCGCGAGGCCGCACTGCTTACCCGGCGTGCCTTGCGCCAGAGGGGAAG
>JAESPE010000138.1 GCA_016756835.1 gamma proteobacterium endosymbiont of Lamellibrachia anaximandri
GTGTCGCCTGATGGGTTCCTCTTTCGGAAATGTAAGAGGATCGAGGAACCGGATGAGGGAAATCTTCACGTCCGGGTCTGTGGGGAGAGCGCCGGGTGACCGGTGCTTTTACCCGGAAGCCGACCAAAAACCGCGATGCGGTTTTCATCGGCTGAGCTTGGTCGTTAGTGCTAAAGGGTAATTAGGTGTCAGAGTAATGTCCTCCAATAGCAAATATATAAATAGATTTGTCATCGAACTTATAAATCAGTCGGTCTTTTTGTGTTAAACGACGAGACCATAAACTTGTTAGGTTATGCTTTAATGGTTCAGGTTTGCCAGTACCCTTACTAGGGTCGCCTCTTAACATTTCCTTTAACATTCGGCATAGAACTGTATGCATTTTTTTATCTTTCTGTCTAAGCTTTTCATAATCAGCCCATGTATTTCCTTCAAATACCAGTGATCTCATTTAGCTCCTCGACAGTTGGTTTATACCCTTTGTTTTTAACATTACTTACCATTGAAGCAGCTATCTGTTTCATTAAGTCATTATTCTGTAAAACATATAAAGTTTCTTGTTCTCGCGCCCAATCATCGGCACTCAATACAACAAAGTCATCTCCACTTCGACGAGTAACTTTTAATGGTAAATGCTCACTAACAACCTGTTCTACAAAGCTTTTCAGGTTGTCTCTAAATTTATTTACGCTTATGCTATCCACTTGGGGCGCTCCAGTTAAGTACGGGTTATCCGTACAGTCTAATAAAGAACCCCTAACAAAGCAAATTCTTGTGCCGAGCTAAACTCGGAGCCTCGGAATTCCCAATAAGGGATGAAATTGGTTAGTGTTACCCAGTGGGTGCGTGTCGAAAGATACAAGTCCCATCTGCCTAAAGCCTGGCCGGCGGGGCAGTAGTGAAACTTGAGGGCAAACCCGGTGACGGGAGTCCGAAGCCAAGTGGATCAAGAACGGAGGGTCAGTATTGAATCCCGAAAAATGTATAGTTGTGGTCACTGGATAAACCTGATTGCTCGAGAGTGGTCAGGGGAAAGCCGACAGACTGGATTTTCTGGAAGGCATCAGACCTGAATGCGCAATGGCAAGTATTCAGGTCACCACCGGGATCTTAGACCTGGTCATCTGTTTACGGGGGTAGCCCTGGAACTCGGGAGGGCCGAAAGCTTCCCTGCTGGAGCAAGGTACAGGAGCAGCCTTCACCAAATACTCCAGGCATCGGCGAGCCGCCCTGCTTGTCGGTGAGTCCATTGGCAACGATGGAAACACAAACCCAAGGGCAAAAGCAGGGTATCGTGGAAGGATAGCGAACAGCGAACGACCACGAGAAGAGCGTTCGGCAGTCTTAGCGGATCGTAGTACCGATGGTTAGCGACGTAGCGCAAACCGGGAAGGTGGGGAAGTGATGCTCAAGCGACCCACTGAAGGGAAGGAGAAGCAGGGTATAACGAAGAACTGAAAGGAACTACGGGAGATACCTTGAGATCACCAACCGTATTAACGCAACTTCAGGGAATTGCACAACAGGCACGTCAACATCCAGAGCGGGTGTTCACCACCCTTGCTCATCGTATGGATGTGGACTTTCTGCGCGAAGCCTATAGAAGGCTCAACAAAAAGGGAGCACCCGGACTCAACAAGGTTACCGCCGCAGATTATGGCGAGCACCTCGAAGAGAACCTTGCCGACCTGCACCAACGGCTACGTAGCGGAAGCTACAGAGCACCGCCGATAAAACGCGTGTGGATAGAAAAGGAAAACGGAAAGAAGCGCCCCCTTGGCATTCCCGAATTCGAGGACAAGATCGTCCAACGAGCCGTGGAAATGCTACTCAGCGCCATCTATGAAGAGAAGTTTCACGACTTCTCCCACGGCTTCCGCAAAGGTCACAGCCAACACAAAGCACTCCACGAGCTGCGAGAGCAATGTCGGCAGCTGAACATCAACTGGATATTGATAGCAGATATAACCGGCCTATTCGACAATATTGACCATCAAAAACTGCTCGGATTCATCCGACGCAGAGTCAACGATGGGGCAATACTGCGACTGATCGGAAAATGGCTGAACGCAGGCGTGATGGAAGAAGATCGGCTGGAATACCCTGACAAGGGTACGCCACAGGGTGGGGTGATCTCACCCTTACTCAGTAACATCTTCCTCCACTATGTTCTTGACGACTGGTTTGCCAAAGAAGTGAACCCCAGGCTGAAAGGAAAATGCTTCATCATCCGCTGGGCAGATGACTTCATTATAGGCTTACAACAGGAAACAGATGCCAACCGGGTAAAAGAAGTTATTCCAAAACGGTTTAACCGCTTTGGACTGGAACTACACCCCGACAAAACGGCCCTGATTCGGTTCGGAAGACCGCCAATGAATGCCAAAAGCCAGCAGAAAAGTGGAACATTCGATTTTCTTGGGTTCACCTACTACTGGGGTAGAAGCCTCAAAGGGTATCCCGTCATCAAGAAAAAGACGGCACGCAAGCGGCTCAACCGTTATCTGAAAATGACGTGGAACTGGTGTAAGGAAAACCGGCATGATCCCCTACGGGATCAATACCAAATTCTCTGTGCCAAACTACGCGGCTACTACCAATACTTTGGCGTTAGAAGTAACTACAAAGCCCTAGAAGCGGTGTATGAATACACAGAGAAAGCGTGGCGCTACTGGCTCAGTCGGCGTAGCCATAAAGGGAAGGTCTTGTTTGAAATACTACAAGAGACCTTTCCATTTCCTAAGCCAAGAATAGTACACAATATCTAATGGCCAGAGCAGCAAACGTTATGCGCCCATCGGGGTGTCGCCTGATGGGTTCCTCTTTCGGAAATGTAAGAGGATCGAGGAACCGGATGAGGGAAATCTTCACGTCCGGGTCTGTGGGGAGAGCGCCGGGTGACCGGTGCTTTTACCCGGAACCTTTTGAACCCGATCCAACAACGCCTCATCCGAGAGGGCATCCAGGGCCTGGCCGGTGAGGGCATTGTCGGTGTTTGCCAGTTTCAGTTGGCGGGCGATGGCGGTGGCGGTATCGGCATGATCGCCGGTGATCATCTTCACCTGGATTCCCGCCTCGCAGCAGCGGGCCACGGCGGCAATGGCCTCCTCCCGTGGGGGGTCAAGCAGGCCATAGAGACCGAGCATGGTGAGATCCTTCTCCACGTCTTCGAACTCCAGGTCCAGACGTCCACCGTGAGCCTGGCGCATGGCTACCGCCAGCAGGCGCTGTCCTTTGGACGCCATGGTCTGCATACGCCTCTCCCAGCAGTCACAGTCGAGTGGTTTCTCGCCTTCAAGACTGAGTTGGGTGGAGCAACGTTCGAGGATCCGCTCCGGCGCACCCTTGATAAAGATAAAGTACTTCCCTTCATGACTGTGGTGCAGGGTGGCCATGAACTTGTGACCCGACTCAAAGGGGATAATGTCGTCACGGGGGTAGAGGGCGGCCTCGGTCTCAGGGTCCAGGCCGCTCTTGAGACCGGCTATCATCAAGGCCCCTTCCATAGGGTCACCATGGACCTGCCAGCTATGGTCCGAGTGCCGCAGGGCGGTCTCGTTGCACAACAGACTGGCCCGAAGCATCTTTGTCAGCACAGGGTGCTTTGCCAGAGTGACCTCCCTGCCGTGAGAGGAAAAACCTCCGTGAGGATCATAGCCGGTGCCGCTGATGTCATAGAGATTGTCGACGGTGGCGATGTTGCGCACGGTCATCTCGTTGCGGGTGAGGGTTCCGGTCTTGTCTGAGCAGATGACGGTCACTGCTCCCAGGGTCTCTACCGCAGGCAGGCGTCGGATGATGGCATTGCGCCCCGCCATGCGCTGCACACCGATGGCCAGGGTGATGGTCATTATGGCTGGCAACCCCTCGGGAATGGCGGCTACCGCCAGACCCACCGCAGCCAGGAACATATCAGCGGATGAGTAGTCACGCACCAGCACCCCGAAGGTGAAAGTGAAGACGGCCAGTCCCAGGATGCCTGCGGTGAGCCAGCGCCCGAACTGGTCCATCTGTTGCAGCAGGGGTGTGGTGAGCTGTTCCACCCCGGCCACCATGGCGCTGATACGCCCGATCTCGGTCTTACTGCCTGTGGCGGTCACCACCCCGGCCCCCTGACCATAGGTCACGAGAGTGCCTGAGTAGGCCATGCAGAGCCGATCCCCTAACGCAGCCTCGGCTGCCACAGCTTCAATCGCTTTCTCCACTGCTACCGACTCACCGGTAAGGGCTGCCTCCTGGATCTGCAACCCCTTGAGCCGGAACAGTCGCAGGTCGGCAGGAACCTTGTCGCCGGATTGCAGCAGCACCACATCACCAGGGACCAGTTCCTCGGCAGGAATGGATATCCGTTGGCCGTCACGCAACACCAACGACTTGGCGGAGAGCATCTGGCGGATGGCACGCAGGGCATCCTCCGCCTTGCCCTCCTGTATGAAACCGATGATGGTGTTGATCAACACCACCCCCATGATCACGCCGGAGTCCACCAGATGATCGAGCATCGCCGTCACGATCCCCGCCACCAGAAGCGCATAGATCAGGACATTGTGAAACTGGGCGAGGAAACGCAGCAGCGGTCCGCGAGGGCTCACCTCGGGGAGTTTGTTGGGGCCGTACTGTTGCTGTCGCAGCTGGGCGTTTTCGCCACTGAGGCCCTGTTTGGTGGAGCTGAAGGCAGTGAGTACCTGATCCGCCTCCATGGCGTGCCAAGGTTTGTCGGATTCAGTGGAGGGGGATGCCTCTTTCTGCGCTGAGGCGTGATGGGTTTCCGGCCCGGTGTGAGCCATTACGCTGAAATGGGGCAACTTATGCCAATCGAAAAAATTCCTATCCATGCGAGTACTCCACAAATAGCGGTTATCTCTAAATTTAGGCTATGAAATGCTTTTCTTAAATACTATAGGAGGATCCTGGTGACAATATACTTAACTCTGTGTTTCGGGGGTGGCGGAAAATAGGCTAAGATGTGGCCGCTGTTTATCTGGATCAACAAGGAAAAGTGATCATGAAAAAGACAGGGACGAGTCTTGTTTTTGTGCTGTTTATTCTGCCCTTTTTCGCCGCTTCGGCGGATGCGCCAAACCTTCTTCTGCTGAAAAAGTATCGACCGGGAGTGGAAATCACTGGCTGGTACATGAGTGAAAAGCTCGATGGGGTACGGGCCTACTGGAATGGCCGGCAACTCACCTCCCGCCAAGGCAACCCGTTCGCTGCCCCGGACTGGTTCATAAAAGATCTCCCTCCTTTTGAACTGGATGGCGAACTTTGGATTGGCCGGGGGCGGTTTGAGGAGGTTGCCTCCATTACCTCACGCGATCAGCCCCACGATGGCTGGCAACGAGTCACCTACAATATATTCGAGGTGCCCAATGCGCCGGGGGATCTCGGTGTCCGTCTGGGACGATTGCAAACCTATCTAAAGCAATATCCAGTATCTCGTATCCGTATCATTCCCCAGATGCGTTGTAGTGGCGACGATCACCTGCAGGCACGGTTGGCCGAGGTGGAAGCCGTAGGTGGCGAGGGTCTGGTCTTGAGGAATCCGGATACACTCTACGAATTCAGCCGCAGTCCCAATGCACTCAAGGTAAAGCGCTTCGATGATCGGGAGGGCAGGGTGGTCGGCTATCGGCCTGGAAAGGGAAAATATACAGGAATGGTTGGTGCCCTGTGGGTGGAACTGGAGGATGGCAGGCGTTTCTATATCGGTACCGGCTTGAGTGATCGGGAGCGGGAGGATCCCCCATCGATAGGCTCGATCATCACGTTCAAACACCAAGGCTACACCGCCAATGGGATACCCCGGTTTGCGTCGTTTCTGCGTATCAGGCAGACACTTTGAATGGGTGCTGGTTTGTTAAAGGAGCCGGTGACAACTTATTTTGTCACCGGCTCCTTTATCGTTGTTACCGTGGTAAATCCGAAGATATGATTTACATATTCACGCCGTCGCCATCCCATATGAAGCTGCCCATGAGGGCATTTCCATCGAGATCAAGTGTACGTGTGACTTCGAGTGTTTCCATGTCGATTTCAAAAAACACACCATCATTGCTTGCAGCGCTGTAGAAATATTTCATGTCCGGACTGACCGCTGAAGTGTGTGCTTGCGACTTGTAATCCGGGGAAGCGGAACTGGCGACCTCAATGTTCTTCATCCAGCTGTGATCGGTAGTATCGATCACCGTCATATATGTGTCGTTGTGATTGGTTACAAATGCGATATCACGCATCGGTGCAAATGTTGTGTGGCCGGAACCAATGCCCGTTTCAATCATGGTTTCAACACTCATTGAATCCTTATTGACAACAAAAACGTGGCCTTCAGTGGAACCAATATAAATATGGATGCCGTCCGGGTGGAAGTCGGCATGATGGGCACCCATTTCAGCTGGATTCAGCATTTCAGGATCATAATCGCTGAGGATAGCCTCGCCGGTTTTTATCATCCTTTTTCTCTTGATATCAAAACGCAAGATCGATGGTGATATCTGCGCTTCCTGATTACCCTCCGCAACTGCGAAGAAAGTATCGTTATCCGCATCTAGGGGTGATTTGAAAATATGGTGTACTGAAGTCGGGGCGGCAAGGGTTGAGAGCAGGTCACCGTTACGGTTCCACAGCTGAATCTGGCGTGCAGCCCGGTCGAGCATAAAGAAACGCTGATCATCCACCCAGAGAGGGTGGCCTGTCGCCAGTGAACCACCATAGTCGTGTGGTTCAGATAGTTCATTATAACCCACAACTTTGGTCACCACGCCATGATCAACACGTATGACGCTGGTCATCACCTTGTCACCGCCGGATATCAAAGAGAGTCCTGTGTCAGCATTAAAGTTGGTGGAACGGGGTTTATGCTCCAGTTGAATCTGGCCAACATTTTCAATGTTGTAATTGTTGACTACTGTCACAGACTCTGTTTTACGGGTTAAAGCATAGGCTTTGGATATACCCTGTTGATCAATGCCGTACGGCCCGTCTCCTGTGTCCTCAACGGTTTTTAGCAACTCCATATTATCGACATCGATAATAAAAACCCGATTGGCATCCCAGTCGCCATAATAGGCCAGGTTTTTCACGCCGTAGATATTGTCACTCACATATCCATCCTGATTCACATAACCAGGATTTCGGTGATTTGAACCTGAATGTTGGGGGCCGTGTGCGGCATTTATGTTTATTGTCGTAAAGAACATAGAAAACAGTAATGCTGTGTATTTGAAATGTTGTTTGTTCCGCATAGGTTTGCTCCTGTGGAGTGATACCAACAGTTAACAAGAGTGTTGTTAACTCGATTTCAGAACAGAGTCGTTTGTCTGATCTGCTTCTGCGGAAGCTTGCCACTGAATGTGGCTAGGTATTGTGACTGGAATCAAAATGTGCACGGAGGAAAATCACAAAAAATCAATACAAATCAATGCGTTGTGTCATATGGCGCAGTTGTGCGTCAACTGCCGTAATAACTTTTATGAACCACGGAATAGATTCATTTATTGTTGTGGGATGGGTTATTGCTTGAAGGTCAGTCGTGGGTCAGCACGTTCGGTCAGGCAATTCCCGGTCAAACCCTCAGGGCCACCGCATTAAAACCTGTTTAAATGCAATGAACTAGGCGATCATTACGAGAAACAACATCAGGAGTTTCTCATGACCGCCAGCATAGTAGAGCATTTTTCCTCCCTAACTGACCCAAGAAT
>JAESPE010000139.1 GCA_016756835.1 gamma proteobacterium endosymbiont of Lamellibrachia anaximandri
CTTCCATAACGATAATCCATCGCCGATACCCCTATGCCATTGATAACCCACAAGTATCATAGATGAAATCTGTTCGCCTGAAAGGCGAAGGTTTAAACCTTATGCATGGAAATTAAATTATTAGATACTGATCAATATTCCGGTTTCGCAGTGATAGGCACCCAGTGCTGGGCGGCACCAGCACCTCACCCAAGGTCTCCATTGATGCGCCGGATGATGCCAAGATAATGCAAAAAGATTTGATCGAGATAGCAAAGGTTAGTGTTGTGAATTCATGAGAAACGCTACCCCAAAAACAAAGGGCCTAGCGATTTCTCGCTAAGCCCTTGTTTTATTTGGCTCCCCGGGACAGGCTCGAACTGCCGACCTAGTGATTAACAGTCACCCGCTCTACCGACTGAGCTACCGGGGAATTGTGTTGCAGCGCGCATATTAATGACACTGGACCTGAGCGTCAATAGGGAAGCGCAGAAATAGTCAGTTGCAGCTCAATTCACCACCACTGGGTCGGGTTTTGGATATTCTAGGTCGACCGGCATTCGATACCACAACTGCCCTGGGGTCAATGTTTTCTGTTACATCACAGAAGGTTAGGGTGAGATTACTACCGGGAGAGGTACCGTCAGGCCGATAGATGATACGGCGTCTGCCCTGAGTCGAACGCATGCTGATGAGGGAGTGCCTCGTCGCATTCTGATAGCGAATCCGGTTTTCGGAATCATCGGGCTGCCGGTTTCCATTTGTGTCCGCATAGAGCAGGAAACCTTCATGCCAGAGTGGCTCGTCGAGACAGGTTTGTGCATCGGAACTGGGACAGAGAATGGCCAGACCGCCGGTCATGATGGCTGTACTGCGCGTCAGCTGCAGGTGGCCGATGAAACTGTTAATTTCACCACTCATCTGGCTGTTTGCCGCCAGTGTGCGATAAGCGGGTACGCCCGCGCTGAGCAGAATCAGTGCAACACTCAGAGTGGTAAGCAGTTCGGGAAGCGTGAAACCGGCCATGCTGGCAGGTGTTTGTCTATTCAGGGCGACATCCATGTCTGTCCCTCCAGTAGCGATGTGTGGCCGGCCCGATCAGTTGCAGGCTGTTGAAAGTCTATTCAGGCGGCACAATACGGCGTTGAAATCGGCCTCAAAATTCTCATTTACTCGATGTAAACTGCGCTTTTTCGGTCGATTTCGCCTTGTCTTGCACTCACCTGAACGATTTTCAACAGCCTGCTGGAACCTGAGCGCCAGCGTTGGGAACTATTTTCTTATCTGAGCCAAGTCTACACCCATAGCGTTACCCGACAAGCACTTTTTCAATCCTGTCCAAGGCAGTCTGCAGATTCTCCATGCTGGTGGCGATGGAGATTCGAACGTGACCACCCAATCCGAATGCAGTGCCGGGTACCAGAGCCACACCGGCCTTTTCGATAAGATATTCAGCCAGATCCATATCGTTATCGACCCCCTCGATATTTTCCAGCGCGCCCTCGATGTTGGGAAAACAGTAGAAGGTACCGTCTGAAAGCAGGCACTCGACGCCGGGCATCCTGCTCAGCCGATCGACCACATAGTCGTGACGCTGCTTGAAGAATTTGAGCATATCGCTGATGCAATCCTGTGAGCCTTCCAGCGCTGCCTGTGCCGCCACCTGGGAGATTGACGTGGGATTGGAGGTACTCTGGGACTGGATCTTCTTCATCGCCTTGATGATCTCCGCCGGGCCGCCGGCGTAACCAATGCGCCAACCGGTCATGGAGTAGGCTTTCGAAACACCATTGAGTACCAGGGTACGATCCACCAGTTCCGGACAGGCATTGAGGATGTTGACGAAAGGGGCCTCGGTCCAGAGGATATGCTCGTACATATCATCAGTGGCGATGATAATCCGGGGGTATTCTTTCAGCACCTCACCCAAAGCAGTCAACTCCTCTTTGGTATAGGCCATACCAGTGGGATTTGAGGGGCTGTTGATGACAAACAGCCGGGTTTTATCGGTAATCGCCGCAGCCAATTGCGCGGCGGTGATCTTAAAATTCTGCGAGGCACCCGCCTGGACCAACACGGGTACGCCGCCGGCGAGAATTGCCATATCTGGGTAGGAGACCCAGTAAGGCGCGGGGATGATGACCTCATCACCCGGATCCAGGATTGCCTGAGCAAGATTGTAGAAACTCTGCTTGCCGCCACAGGAGACCAGAATCTGCTCCGGCTTATACTCAAACCCATTGTCTTTCCGGAATTTTTCGATAATAGCTTTCTTCAGGCCCGGCGTGCCGTCCACAGCAGTATATTTCGTGAAACCGTTATTAATCGCTTCGATGGCAGCCTGCTTGATATGCTCCGGCGTATCAAAATCCGGCTCTCCAGCGCCCAATCCGATGACATCCTTGCCGGCAGCGCGCATCTCAGCAGCGCGAGCGGTGATCGCCAAGGTGGGAGAGGGTTTGACGGCCTGTACCCTTACAGAGAGTTTTGTGTTCATTTGTAGTTTCCGTGGCAAAAGAGACGAATCTGGAGTGCCTCTCTCGAGAGGCGACAACGTGCAATAATATCCAATTATCCCGAGATGCAGAATCCCTGATGGCGAAAGATTTTCAATTAGTGTCAAAATTTGACCCGGCAGGCGACCAGCCAGCCGCGATCAAAAGGCTGCTGGAGGGCCTCCACGACGGCGAGGCGGGCATGACACTGCTGGGGGTAACCGGTTCCGGTAAAACCTTCACCATCGCCAATGTCATTCAGGAAACTCAGCGGCCAACGCTGGTTCTTGCCCCCAATAAGACGCTTGCAGCCCAATTGTACGGTGAATTCAAGGAGTTTTTTCCCCAAAACTCGGTGGAGTATTTCGTCTCATATTACGACTATTACCAGCCCGAAGCCTACGTGCCGGCCTCCGATACTTTCATCGAGAAGGATGCCTCCATCAACGAACATATCGAGCAGATGCGGCTTTCAGCCACCAAGGCGCTCCTGGAACGCAGGGATACAATCATCGTCGCAACCGTTTCGTCGATCTACGGTTTGGGTGATCCTCGTTCCTATCTGGGCATGATGTTGCATCTCTCCAGGGGCGATATCATCAACCAACGCGACATCCTGCACCGACTTGCAGAGTTGCAGTACAAACGTAATGACGTGGAGCTTCATCGCGCCACCTTCCGCGTGCGAGGTGAGGTGATCGATATCTATCCGGCGGAATCCGATGCTGAAGCACTGAGAGTGGAACTCTTCGACGACGAGATTGAGCAACTCTCCATTTTTGATCCGTTGACCGGCGAAGTGCTGCGCAAGGTGCCCCGCTACTCCGTCTATCCGAAAAGCCACTACGTTACCCCCAGGGAGAAGTTGCTCGGCGCGGTGGATCACATCAAAGTGGAACTCAAAGAACGACTGGAACAGTTGGAGTCAGCCCACAAACTGCTGGAGCGGCAACGGCTGGATCAGCGCACCCGCTTCGACATCGAGATGATTCTGGAGTTGGGTTACTGCTCCGGCATCGAGAACTACTCCCGCTATCTCTCCGGACGCGCATCAGGGGAAGCCCCGCCGACGCTGTTCGACTATCTGCCGGAAGAGTCGCTGCTGGTGGTGGATGAGAGTCATGTCACCATCCCTCAGATCGGTGGCATGTTCCGGGGGGATCGTTCGCGCAAGGAGACCTTGGTCGAATATGGTTTTCGTCTGCCATCGGCGCTCGATAACCGTCCGCTCAAATTCGAGGAGTATGAGGCCCGCTCACCTCAGACCATCTACGTCACCGCCACGCCCCGTGACTATGAAATGGAACACTCGGGCGCGATCGTTGAACAGGTGGTCCGGCCGACAGGCCTAATAGACCCCACCGTTGAAGTCAGGCCAGCAACCAGCCAGGTCGATGATCTGCTCTCCGAGATCCGCCTGCGGGCTGACAAGGCCGAGCGTGTACTTGTGACCACACTGACAAAACGCATGGCGGAAGATCTCACTGACTACCTGGGTGATCACGATGTGCGGGTGCGTTACCTCCACTCCGACATCGAGACTGTTGAGCGGGTAGAGATCATCCGCGACCTGCGGCTCGGAAAATTCGACGTATTGATCGGCATCAACCTCTTGCGCGAAGGATTGGATATGCCGGAGGTATCTCTGGTTGCCATTCTCGATGCGGACAAAGAGGGCTTTCTGCGTTCGGAAGGCTCTCTGATACAGACCATTGGCCGGGCGGCCCGTAACGCCAACGGCAAGGCCATTCTCTACGGCGATCAGATTACCGGATCCATGCGCCGTGCAATAGACGTGACTGATCACCGACGCGAGAAACAGATTGCTCACAATAAAAAACATGGCATCACCCCGCAGACCATTCGCAAATCCATCGCCGATATCATGGAAGGTGCTTATCCCGGCGCACCTGTGTCTCCCGGCGCCTATGCCAAGGTGGCGGAAGAGGCGGCTGAGTATGCCAGCCTTACGCCCCAGCAGATGGCCAAACGCATCAAGGAACTAGAGGATGAGATGTACCGTCACGCCCGGGATCTAGAGTTCGAGGAGGCGGCACAGGTAAGGGATCAGATAAAAACGCTGCAGGATAAAGGATTGGTTGCGTGAGTGCTGGCTATTTTTTCAAAGCCGTTTGTCTTAATTCCGCATCGAATGAAACACTACGTCGTAGTCGATACGGAATATGGTGCCATCTTCATAAATATCCGGGATAGAATAATCGGCCAGACAAAATACCAAGTTGCAACTTGTGAGAAACCTCTACTTTTCAGGGCAACTGTTTTTCAGGAGGATGACCACCCTGAGCATGGGCGAACATAATTCGTCTTTCATGGTGAAATCAATTTCTGAAAATTGATAAATAACCATGCAACACTTTCTCAAATCGTCCACAATTAGCGCGTGAGTCGGGTGCTTTTTCAGGTAGGGGGCGATGCATAACATCGAAGAAATGCTGCAGGATATTGTCGATGAGGCCCGCTATGCCAGCCGAATGATTGGGCGTTCAGAGTTGAGTCCCAATGTGCTGAATGCAATAGCAAAGGTACCCCGTGAGCGTTTTGTCGGCGTGGATATGCGCCACCACGCCTTCGACAACAGCCCACTACCGATCGGTCGCGGGCAGACGATATCTCAACCCTTTATCGTCGCCTTGATGACTGATTTGGCTAATCCCGCGCCAGGGGATCGTGTGCTGGAGGTCGGCACAGGCTCCGGCTATCAGACAGCGGTGATGTCACTCCTTGTAAGGCAGCTATACAGCATTGAGATCATCCCTGAATTGGCGGATGAGGCAAGGTTACGGTTCGATGAGTTGAATTACTCGAACATCGTCAGCCGGATCGGCGATGGCTACTTCGGCTGGCCGGAGGAGGCTCCTTTCGATGTAATCCTGGTAACAGCCGCAGCCACAGAAGTCCCCCCTCACCTGTCGGAGCAATTGGCACCTGGAGGACGTCTGGTGTTACCCGTTGGCGGACGTTTCTATGGGCAGGATCTTCTTCTGCTTGAGAAGGATGAATCCGGTAATGTGACCGAGAAGAGTTTGCTGCCCGTGGCCTTCGTCCCACTGACCGGCGAGCACTAACCAGAGAGAAAAGTCGACGACCCTTTCTGCAGCCTGAAGGCCCTGAAACACCCCACTCCGGGAAGCGGGCAAAAAATCTGTTCCGGCACTTGCAATGCGTATATATCCACCTGTATTATTCGCGCTCTTAGCAGGCGCGTAGCTCAGTTGGTTAGAGCACCACCTTGACATGGTGGGGGTCGGTGGTTCGAATCCACTCGCGCCTACCAGATTTACTGATTAAATTCAGTTACTTATAAGCCCCGCAATCGCGGGGCTTTTTTGTTGGTTCAATACTGGAAGAAATCAACCGTGCTTTAGGCATAGGGCTACTGGCGAAAAAGTCCCCATAACCACCCCCCTCCAACGATCAACCCAGCTCTCCACTTAGACACTCCATATGCGAGCAGCTCCACGTGGAAATCATTGGCCGTCAATGACCAGCTCAAGCAACCTTCGTTCAGCAAGTAATCGTGGACAAGAGCCGCCGGCATGGATTTCCCAACCCGTGGCACAAATAACCGAAAAGCCACGGGACACTCGCTCCATCTGAAATGAAACCAGCCGGCACGAGGATTCCCCCGCCAGAAGACAGAAAAGGCTCACGGAGTTCCCATTCCATAGCACGCGCAAGTACGAGATCACGTAAGAGAGTCGATTTTTGCTCTCCAGTGAAATTGACCAGGGGCGTGCTCTTCATCAGACAAACGGAGCTTAATAACATGCGTCCTTATTCTTGTTGGATCAGTGTACATAGGGCCTCCCTTTGGTTCTTACTCGCCAGACTCACTCCCGGCGTTCGTATCCTTTGCAGCGCTCAGAGAAGTCTGAGAACGCCATTGGCAATTGAGGTGTGAGCCAGTTCCTTCTCAGCAGACATGGTGCAATCCTCCTCTGCCGCGTTATGACGGCAAGTCTTTGAGAAACAGAATGTTATGTCCCGGTGACAGAGCATGGGAGTTCAACTTCTTTCTCATCTGGAGGCAGATCAAAGAGATTAGGACGCAGTTCATGCCGCGTAAGCCGCATTGCGAATTAACTACAGAAGAGCGGAAAGCCGCCGAGCGATTGAAGTCCATATGGTTGGCAAAAAAGGAGGATTTAGGCATCAGCCAAGAAAAGGTCTCACTTGCGGCTTCCTGGACTCCTTCTGCCTTTGGGCAATGTTTGCATGCGCACATACCGCTCAACACGGAAGCCATGCTTAAATTAGCTGGCATTTCAAAGGTCTCACCCAACGACATTTTTCCAGAAAAGATGGCCGAGGTATTGGCTGCAGAATCTACTGCAGGGCCTATTGACTCGCTTGCTCCCGTCCCAACACGCGCCGCATCCCCATAATCAGCTACTTTCAGGCCGGCGACCCAAAACCAGTTGTTGGCGACCACGCACCAGGGAACAGTATTGACGATCTCAGGGTCGGGGGGAACAGTAGCAGAGAAATTAGGTTCCTATTCATTTACCCTCATAGTGAAAGGTGTCAGCATGGAGCCTGACTTCCGGCCTGGCGATCAGATAATTGTAGATCCAGACGTAGCGCCTCGCTCAGGCGAAATAGTTGTCGCGAAGATGGGTCACGAAGAAAAAATCACTCTCAAGAAATACCGGGCGCGCGGCACTGACGAAAACGGCAACGAAATATTTGAGTTGGTCCCCCTGAATCACAACTATGCCACTCTGCTTGTCAACGCTGATAATCCTGGGCGAATTATCGGCACGATGATGCACTATCTGCGGAACATGCGAAGAGGATAAATAATGCGCATCAACCGCCTTATTTGAAGCGATACACCACAAATCAGGTACGATTCGATTACGATATGCAGCCAGATGCTGCGGTATATATACGTTCAGCCTTGCAGGTTTGGTGACAGAAAAAGACTCTGCCACATGCCATTTGTGCACAGGCCGCGAACTGGGTTGGGGGTATGATGCATGTGATCGGCCCCTGATCTGGGTGGATGGTTTGGCGATTTGAAGCCTAGCGTCACACTGGTCACTTTTGCAATTATTTCAAATGGCTGGGATTAAGTAGGTGCCATTCGGGTCAGACCCGAATGGCACTTACTTAAGCGCAACATCATGAAATGATTGAAAAAGATGACCGGTGTAATGTTAGGCTTTTCATCGCCAAACAATCCACCCACATCAGGGAC
>JAESPE010000014.1 GCA_016756835.1 gamma proteobacterium endosymbiont of Lamellibrachia anaximandri
AGCTTGCGAGGTTGTCGCGTAGTGCCAGTGACCGGGACGGCCGGGGCACAAACAGGCTGTCGAAGGCCGAGTCGATTTTGGGGACTGGGATGTCCCAAAATCTTTCACGAGGTCGAAGACTCACTTGTCATCCGGGCTACAATTATTCATCTTTTTCCGGACGGACACTAAATAACCCGTTTTTTCAGTTTGGATGAGTGCGGGTTAGCGAGAGCCGGTATTACCGCCCCGATGGCTGTACCTTCGGGGCGGTTTTGCTTCAGATCTTGATGTCGAGCCAGTCGAACAGCGCATCCCACAGAATGACATCCTGGTAGACCTGTGAGGGCGCCAGTTCGAAAATTCCCAAACCCCGCTCAGCCGACTGGATGTAATTTTTGCTCTCTCTCAGATGGGTGATCACCGGCACTTTGAGGTGGCCGAGAAAATTTTCCAATTCATGGTAGATGATGGTCTTTTCATGTACCCGGTTGGCGACGATACCGATTCGGGTCTGATGCCGGGAGACACGACCGCTGCTCAGGAGTTCTTCCAGAAAGCGGCTGCAGGCCCGGATATCGATGGGCGAAGGCAGTACCGGCAGGACCAGGGTATCCACCCGCTTCAGCATCTTGTTGATCGCCTTGCCATGGGTGCCGGCCGGGGCGTCCATGATCAGCAGATCTGTCCCCTTCTTTGTCTTGATGGGTTCGCCTGTGGCATCGATCGCCTGGATGTCGGGGATGCCTTCGTAGTCCTGACGCGCCTCCAGCCAGTCCAGGGAGGATCTCTGGGGATCGAAATCGGCTAGCGCCACCTTGAGACCTTCGTCGGCATACCAGGTGGCGAGATTGGTGGCCAGTGTGGTTTTGCCACATCCACCCTTGGCATTCATCAGCATGACGGTGCGCATGGCGAGTTTCCTAATGGTCGTTGGACGGATTACCACTTCGAATTGTAGCTAGTGTCTGTCCAGAAACCCATATCTAACCACAAAGATCACGAAGGTAACAAATTGATTAACAATAAATTATCTTTCGGCAACTGCTCCTTGCGTTGCTCTACCTCCTGCATCCATGCAGTCGTGTGTGCTTCGTGGTTAAAACAGTATTTCTGGACGAACACTTGCTAATCCTGGGAAGATCGGCATTCAGGGTGAATCGATGCCGAGTTCGTCCCAGATGTCGTCGACCCGCTGCTTGACCGCATCGTCCATGAGAATTGGCGTGCCCCACTCCCGGTCTGTCTCCCCCGGCCATTTATTGGTGGCATCGAAACCGATCTTTGAACCCAGTCCGGAGACCGGCGAAGCGAAATCCAGATAGTCGATAGGGGTGTTTTCGATCAGGGTGGTGTCCCGCACGGGATCCATGCGGGTGGTCATGGCCCAGATGACGTCATTCCAGTCGCGGGTATCAACATCATCGTCTACTACGATAACGAACTTGGTGTACATGAACTGGCGCAGGAAGGACCAGACTCCCATCATCACCCGCTTGGCGTGCCCCGGATACTGCTTTTTCATGCTCACCACTGCCATGCGGTAGGAGCAGCCCTCCGGCGGCAGGTAGAAGTCGATGATCTCCGGGAACTGTTTCTGCAGGATCGGCACGAAGACCTCGTTCAGCGCCACACCAAGGATTGCCGGTTCATCCGGTGGCCGCCCGGTATAGGTGCTGTGATAGATGGGATCCTCACGGTGGGTAATGCGTTCGATGGTGAAGACCGGAAAGCTTTCCACCTCGTTGTAGTAACCGGTGTGATCGCCGAAAGGGCCTTCCAGCGCCATGTCATCCGGATGGATGTGGCCTTCCAGCACAAACTCTGCTGAGGCAGGGACCTGCAGGTCTGAGCCGATACACTTCACCACCTCAGTGCGGCTGCCCCGCAGCAACCCGGCGAAGGCGTATTCTGAAAGTGTGTCGGGTACCGGCGTTACCGCAGCCAGAATGGTGGCGGGGTCTGCGCCCAGTGCCACTGCGATGGGGAAGGACTCTCCCGGATGGCTCTCCTGCCACTCCCGAAAATCCAGGGCACCGCCGCGGTGGGCCAGCCAGCGCATAATGACACGATTGCGCCCGATGACCTGCATCCGGTAGATGCCCAGGTTCTGGCGTGACTTGTTGGGCCCCCGGGTCACCACCAGTCCCCAGGTGATCAGTGGGCCGGCATCCCCAGGCCAGCAGGTCTGGACCGGTAGATCGGCCAGGTCGACAGTTTCGCCTTCAAGGATCTGCGCCTGGCAGGGGGCATTGCGTTGCTCCTTCGGCGCCATATCCAATACCTTCCGGAAGATCGGTAGTTTCTGCCAGGCGTCCTTCATCCCTTTTGGCGGATCGGGCTCTTTCAGAAAAGCCAGCAGTCTGCCGACCTCCCGTAGTGCCTCCACAGATTCCTCGCCCATGCCCATGGCGACCCGTTGCGGGGTGCCGAAGAGATTGCCCAGCAGCGGATGGTCTGAACCCTTTACGTTTTCGAACAGCAGAGCAGGTCCACCAGCCCGCAGGGTGCGGTCGCAGATTTCGGTGATTTCGAGGTTGGGGTCAACTTCTGTCTGAATGCGTTTCAGTTCACCCCGGGATTCAAGTTGCCGGATAAAGTCGCGCAGGTCCTGGTATTGCATGGGTTATATCGGTGTTTCCATTATTTTGATTGCAAACCTTACCAGAGCGGGTGAGTTGAGCGTTATTTTGTGACCATAATTTATTTTATGCGGCATAAGAAACTTGTATTATTCGAATTTAGGGCTAATATAAGCAGAATCTAATATATCAATCGGGACAATCCCATGAAATCAAATACACAAGTATGGCTGAAGTGGAATTTTGTCATACTCAGTCTGTTCCCACTGTTTGCATCTGCTGAATTGACCACAGTGGAGGCAGATTTCCGCGAGACACCAAGGGAGTTTCGTCTCGACGGTGTGGTGGAAGCGATCAATCAGACTACGGTCTCCGCCCAGACCCAGGGTCAGGTGCAGGAGATTCTCTTTGATGTGGATGACTATGTCGAAAATGGACAGTTACTCATCACCTTGAAAGATATCGAACAAAAGGCACGCCTGCGTCAGGCCGAAGCCGACCTGAAGGAGGCCTTGGCGCGATTGCAGGAGGCAAAAGATGAATATGTGCGTACCAAGGAGCTGTCCGTCAAAAAGCTGGTCTCTCAGTCGCAGCTGGATAAGGCGAATGCAAGCCTGAAGTCGGCCCGTGCCCGTCAGGATGCCGCCAGTGCGGGTCTGGTACAGGCCAGTGAGCAACTGGAGTACACAAAAATCCGTGCGCCCTATAGCGGCATCGTGACCCATCGCCTTATCGAGGTGGGTGAGATCGCCCAACCGGGACAGAAGCTGATGAGTGGCACCTCGCTGGATCAGCTACGGGTGTTGGTGGACGTACCACAGAGTCTTATCCCCATCATTCGCAAGACCGGCAAGGCACGTGTACAGCAGCCGGATAGTGTGTTTGTGGAAGCGACCAAGCTCACCATCTTCCCTTTTGCTCATCACGGCAGCAATACTTTCAAGGTGCGGGTCGACCTGCCTGAAGGTATTCCTGACCTGTTTCCCGGGATGTTCGTGAAGACAGCCTTCGTTACCGGCACCAAGCGGGAACTGGTTGTGCCGGTCGAGGCGGTGGTCTATCGCTCAGAAGTCACCGCAGTCTATGTGATGGAGACGAGTGGGCGTGTCCGCTTCCGCCATATTCGTGCGGGTCATCGGTCGGAGGACGGCAAGATGGCGGTGATAGCCGGGCTTTCGGCGGGTGACCGGGTGGCGATCGATCCGATAGCGGCAGGCGCCCTGTTGAAGCAGCAGATGGCGGAGGCCGGTAATGAGTAAGCTGGCGATATCGGGACGCATCGCGGAGCGTTTCATGCTTACGGAGATTACTCCCTTGCTGGCCCTGGTGGGGCTTTTGCTGGGTGTTTTTGCGGTGCTTATTACGCCGCGTGAGGAGGAGCCGCAGATCAACGTCACTTTCGCAAACGTCTTCATTCCCTTTCCCGGTGCCACAGCAAAAGAGGTGGAGAGTCTGGTGGCAACGCCGGCGGAGCAGGTGTTGTCGGAGATCGACGGTGTAAAGCACGTCTACTCCACCTCCCGTCCCGGCATGGCGGTTTTGACCGTGAGATTCGTGGTCGGTGAAAATCGTGAGGACGCCATCGTGCGCCTCTTCAGCAAGGTCTACTCTAACCAGGACTGGCTGCCGCGCAATCTGGGAGTGGGGCAGCCCATCATCAAACCCAAGGGCATCGATGATGTGCCGATCGTTACCGCGACCTTGTGGACTGAAGATCCAGAGAAGGGGGCCTATGAGTTGGGACAGGTGGCGCACGCCATCGAATCAGAGCTGAAGCGGGTGCCTGGGACACGGGATATCTACACCATCGGCAATCCCGACCGGGTGGTGCATGTGGAGCTGGACCCCCAGGCCCTGTCGGGTCACAACATCGACCTGAGTGACCTGCGCAATGCGCTGCAGGCGGGCAACCGGATTCGTGACGACATTACGATAACTGCACAAAACTATGAAGTGTTGGTACAGGCGGGGACCTTCCTCACCTCTGCCGAGGAGATCGACTCCCTGGTGGTCGGTGTCCAGGAGGGCAGGGCGATCTATCTGCGGGATGTGGCCAGAGTGAGCCACGAACCTGATTTGCCGAACCAGTATGTCTGGATGGGCGGTGGTGAACAGGGTGAGCTCAAGGGCGTCCCGACCAGCGGGAAATATCCGGCGGTCACCATCGCGGTGGCGAAAAAGGCCGGCACCAATGCGGTGGATATCTCAAAGGCAGTGATCGCGCGTTTCGAACAGCTCCAGGGCACCTTCATTCCCGATGGGGTTAACGTTACCATCACCCGCAACTATGGTGAGACGGCTGAAGCCAAGGCAAACAAACTGATCACCAAGTTGGCGTTTGCAACCCTTTCGGTGATCGTGCTGGTCTTTTTGGCTATCGGCTGGCGTGAGGCCTTTATCGTCGGCGCTGCTGTGGTGGTGACCCTGGCGATCACCCTGTTTGCCTCCTGGGTCTGGGGATTCACCCTCAACCGGGTGTCGCTGTTCGCCCTTATCTTCTCCATCGGCATTCTTGTCGACGATGCCATAGTGGTGGTGGAGAACATTCATCGTCATCTGCAGATGGGTGCGAAAAATCTGCGGGAAGCGATCCCAAAAGCGGTGGACGAGGTGGGTGGTCCCACCATTCTGGCGACCTTTACCGTGATTGCGGCCCTGTTGCCGATGGCCTTCGTCACCGGTCTGATGGGACCCTACATGAGTCCGATCCCGATCAATGCCAGCACCGGCATGCTGATCTCCCTGTTGGTGGCCTTCATCTTCACCCCCTGGCTGACCAACCTTGTGTTGGCCAATCATGTGGAGAAGATTGCGGCCCATGCCCACGATGACCAGGCGGAGACCGGACTCAGTCGTTTCTTCGGCAGGGTCATGCGTCCTTTTCTGTTGGGATCACGGGGTAATCTGATGCGCTGGGTGTTGCTGGGCGGCATCCTGATTCTCATGGCTATCTCGGTCTCATTGGTGGTCAACCAATCAGTGGTATTGAAGATGCTGCCTTTCGACAACAAGTCGGAATTCCAGGTGATGCTCGATATGCCGGAGGGAACCAGTCTGGAGCAGACCACCCGTGTACTCGACGATATGGGTGACTACCTCGCCAGCGTGGACGAGGTGACCGACTATCAGGTCTATTCCGGCACAGCGTCGCCGATCGGCTTCAACGGCCTGGTGCGCCAGTACTACCTGCGGGAGGGGGCTCACCTGGGCGATATCCAGGTCAACCTGGTGGGCAAGCATCTGCGTGAGCGTAAGAGTCACGAAATAGCACTTTCGGTGCGAGCCCCGTTGCAGAAAATTGCCCGCGAGCATGACGGTAACGCCAAGATTGTCGAAGTGCCTCCCGGTCCGCCGGTGATGTCGCCGCTGGTGGCTGAGATCTACGGTCTCGATTACCAGGGGCAGACGGAGGTGGCTTGGGAGACGCGCAGGGTTTTTGAAAACACCCCCGACATCATTGATGTGGATGACAGCGTCGAGTATCCATCCGTGAAGTTTGTGGTACAGGTAGATCGTGCCAAGGCGGCGCGTCTGGGGGTGGCTCAGAGCACAGTTGCTGAGGCGCTGGCCACAGTATTGGGTGGTGAAGATGTGAGTTTCCTTCATGGTGAGAACCTGAAGTATGCCGTGCCTATTCGCCTGGAATACTCGGATGCGGACAAGGCGGATCTGGAACAGGTGCTCTCTCTGCGGGTGCGCGCACAGAGTGGCACGCTGGTGCCGCTCTCGGAGATTGTCCAGGTGGTGCCGCGTGTGCGGGAATACTCTATCCACCACAAGGATCTGATGCCGGTGGTCTATGTTACGGGTGACATGGCGGGTGAGACCGATAGCCCGCTCTATGGTCTGTTTGGGATTTCCGACCAGCTTAATGGCGACGGGGGTGTGGAGCAGTGGTTTCTCTCCCAGCCGGAAAATCCGTATGAATACAGTCTCAAGTGGGACGGTGAGTGGCAGATCACCTACGAGACCTTCCGTGATATGGGCATCGCCTACTCGGTGGGTCTGTTGATGATCTATCTGCTGGTGGTGGCGCAGTTCCGTTCCTACCTGGTGCCCCTGGTGATCATGGCGCCGATCCCGCTGACCATCATCGGCATCCTGCCGGGACATGCGCTGATGGGTGCCCAGTTCACTGCCACCTCCCTGATCGGCATGATTGCCCTGGCGGGCATCATCGTGCGCAACTCCATCCTGCTGGTGGACTTTATCAATCAGCAGGTGCGGGAAGGTTTGCGCTTTGAGGAGGCGGTTGTCAGTGCCGCCGCAGTGCGTGCAAAACCTATCGCGTTGACTGCGCTGGCGGCCATGGCAGGTGGGTTTTTCATCCTCGATGATCCGATATTCAGCGGTCTTGCGGTATCTTTGATCTTCGGTTTGTTCGTTTCGACGGTACTGACCCTGGTCGTGATCCCGGTGGTCTACTATGCCGCAATGCGAAATCGCCTGAGTGATCTCCAGACAGGGAGTGCTTCATGACAAGAGAGAACTGGCAGGGTCGTTGCTGGAATTGCGGGCAGACCCTGAAGGCGGCCGACTTCAGCCGTGAAGCGCGTTGTCCGGATTGCAGCAAGGCAACGCACGCCTGTAAAAACTGCCGCTACTACAAACCCGGGTTGGCCAATGATTGTCGGGAACCTGTTGCCGAACGGGTGACCGACAAGGAACGGCCCAATTTCTGCGACTATTTTGAGCCATGGGAAGCGGCCTATGGCGGCGTTACAGCAACCTCTGGAGATGACATGCTGAGCACCGCAGAGGATCTTTTTAAATAGGAGGGCTATCCTCGTAGGCGCCGCGCCTCGCAGCGAGGTGCTGCTCCTACCTGGTGTCTATCTGGAAACCAATGGGCGTAGCCCGGATGGAGCTTGCGTAATCCGGGAACAGGCTTTGAATCAGCCACTTATCTTCCTGGATTCCGCAGAGCTTCATCCAGGCTACAATTATTCACTTGTTTCCGGATAGACACTAATTAAGCCGGATTGATGATAATCATCGGATGTCGAGCCTGTTTGCTGGATTATGTGGACAGAACCCAGCAGGAGCCCGCCCATGTGTTACGCCATCTATTTTTCCCTGATTGCCCTTTTGCTGATCTACAGCGATTCTGTGGTGGAACAGTTCGCTCTCTCCGAGAGTGCCGGTGAAGATCAGTGGATTATGATGGCGACGGGATGGGAGTTGGTTCCTGCCATCTGGCCTCTGTTACTCATGGCGATGGTCTTCGCCAGTGCACTGACCTTTTTTGTCGCACGGGCGCTATTCAGGCAGCGATGAAATAGCCTATTTGGGGATTCGCTTCCAGGTGATATTGAGCAGGGTGTCGATGGCGCTTTGAGTATCTGGCAGATGGATCTGGTAGGCGTTCTCTAAATTGTCAGGGGTGAGTACCTCTCCAGGTTTTCCAACGGCAAGCGTGCAGCCCTGATGCAGGAGCTGCAGCCGCCGGCAGAAGTGGGCGGCGAGCCGTAAATCGTGTAACACCACGATCACAGCGTTGCCTTGTGAGCAGTGCTCTGCAAGCATTGCCATAACATCGAGTTGATGGGCGGGATCGAGCGCGGCCACGGGTTCGTCGGCGAGCAGGATCTCTGGTTCTGAAGCGAGCGCACGGGCCAGCAGTACCCTGGCACGTTCTCCGCCGGAGAGCGTGTTGAAGGGGCGGTGACGAAACGGCTGCAGGTCAGCATCTGTGATGATCCGTTCGATCACCTGTTGATCCCGTTCGGAAAGATTACTCCAGGGTTCGAGGTGGGGAATGCGGCCCAATTCGATGATGCGCTTCACGGAGAGCGGCCAGTGGACCTCGGTCTGCTGGGGCAGATAGGCGATACGTCTGGCCCGTTCATTGCGTGGAATGACTTCGAATCGCTGTTCGCCAAGTTGTAGCACTCCGCTATCAGCCCGGGTCGATCCGGCAAGACAGCGCAGCAGGCTGCTTTTGCCCGCACCGTTGGGACCGATCAGGCCGAGCATCTCGCCCATCTTCAGCTCGATATCCACAGCCTCCAGAATCGGTTGATCATCGAAAGCGAGAGAGAGTGCGGTTCCGCGAAGCAGGCTCATTGGCTATACCGCCTGCTCTTGATGATGAGGAAGAGAAAAAAGGGCGCCCCCACCAGAGCGGTGACGACGCCCACCTTGATCTCTGTCTGCGCCGGTAGCAGGCGTACCAGGATATCGGCCGCAAGCAGCAGGATGGCGCCCCCCAAGGCGCTGACGGCAAGCAGTTTGCCGGGTTGATAGCCGACGAACGGGCGCAGCATGTGGGGCACCACCAGGCCGATAAAACCGATGGCGCCGGTCACTGAAACCGCAGAGCCCACCGCCAGTGCCACGGCGAGAAAGATGCGCCGGCGCAGGCGGGGCAGATCCACACCCATGGATTGGGCCGTCTCCTCTCCCAGTGTCAGGGCATCCAGCGCCCGGCCGACACGCAACAGCAGCATCCAGCCCAGCAGGGTGCCGGGCAGCATGATCCAGAAATTATCCATGCTGCTGTTGCTCAGCGAGCCCATCATCCAAAGCACGATCTCCTGCACCGCATAGGGGCTGGGGGCGAGATTGAGCAGCAGGGAGATGAGGGCCAGGCTCAGTGAGTTGATCGCAACACCGGCGAGGATCAGAGTGAGGGTGCCGGCATTGCGTCCCGCCAGTAGATAGACCAGCAGGGTGGCGCCGAGTGATCCCAGGATGCCACCGAGAGGCAGGCTGAACTGGGAGAGAGCGGCACTGCCGAAGTAGAGCGCGATCACCGCCCCAAGGGCGGCACCGCTGGCACTGCCGATGAGTCCTGGGCTTGCCAGGGGATTGCGCAGCATGGACTGCATGGCGGCGCCGCAAAGTCCAAGGGTGGCCCCGGCGAAGAGCGCGATCAACGCGCGGGGCAGGCGCACTTCGGTCAGAATCAGTGCCAGTACGCTGCTGGTGTCATCAAACGTCTCCTGCAATGCCTGGAAAACCGGGATCGTCTGGCTGCCGAAGAGCAGTGAGAATAGAAACAGGCTGCCAGCGATCGCAAAAAGCACTCCGAGCAGCCGGGATTGTCTTATCTCCCCCATCATTACTGATTCTTCGGCAGCGCGGCATGCAGTTCAGTCACCGCATCGGCAATCATCGGTCCGCCACAGATCCAATATTTGAAAGGGATCTCAATGATGGGGCGGTTTTGGGTGATGCGGCGCAGCGCTGGGTGATGAAGTTGTTTCTGGGCCAGTGAGTGGGTCTCCCCTGTGTAGGTCGAGGTGAAGATTTGATCGGGCTGCCCGAGCAGCAGGCTCTCCAGGTCGATGCTGTTGTAGTCGTGGATGCCCTTTTCGGCGGCCAGGTTGGACCAGCCCGCCAGTGCCAGTGCCTCATTCTGTAGTGTATCGATCCCGCTGGTATATCCCCGTGGCTGGTAGAAGAGGGCCTTGGGTCTCTGGTTGGCGGGTTGGGGTAGTATCTGCGACAGTGCCGATTGCATCTCATGGATAAGGGCCGCCCCGCGGGCAGGTTGTCCCAACAATTCAGCCAAATGCCGGATATTGCTTTTGATGCCGCTGATACTGGTGGGCATGGGAAGTTGCGCTACCCGGTAGCCGAGCTTTTCAAGCAGTCCGAGCAGTCGCCGGTCGGTGAATTCAGCGGCGAGAATCAGGTCGGGGTCGAGAGCCAGCAACTCTTCGGGGCGGGCGTGATTGACCGGGTATCGTTTTGCCTCCTCGGCAACAAAGGAACTCTCTGGCTGCAGTGAAAGGTAGCTGACTGAGGCGATCTGATCTGCATCGGCCAGCATCAGCAGCAACTGGTCGGTGCAGAGGTTGATGGATACGACTCGGGAGGGCGGCGTATCCGTTCCATGCACCCATCCTGCAACTGTCAGCAGTGAGAGGAGAAGAAGGATCGGGCGTAGCGGGGACATGGCGATAGCGTCGGTCAAAAAAGCCGGGAGCGCAATGGGAGTGATCACCTTTCGGTACCCGGATTTTACAAACGACCATCCGGGTGACGGCCTTTTCAGCCTATTTCGGGGCATAGGCGATGGAGACAAACACTTCACGCCCCAGTGAGTTGTAGGTCTTGACTGTTTCGTACTCCTTGTCGAGCAGGTTTTTGATCTGCCCGCGTACAATCCACTCTTTGCTCAGGCGGTGGCTGGCGCGCAGATCGACCAATGCATAACCCGCCAGATCCACCGTTTGGGCAGGCCAAGTGGAAAAATCCTGATCGGTGCGGCTGTCCTGGGCGATGAGAGACATGCCGACCCCGGTCGCGCCAAACTGACGGTCGGCATCCAGTCGCAGGGTCTTGCGTGCGCGGCGCAGCAGCACTTCATCGGTATCGCGGTCCCGAGGGTCGAGCAGGGTCAGGCTGCCGGAGAGATCCCAGTCGGCGAGACGGGTATCAAGGCTGGTCTCCAGGCCGCGGATTCGGGCCTGCGCCACATTCTCAGGTTGCAACAGAAAAGTGACCGGGTCGAACACATTCTGGATCAGGTTTTCGATGTCGTTTTGGAAAAGGTTGAATGACCAGCCGCCCCAGTCGTGGTTGCCTTTCAGGCCCAGTTCTATATTTTTCGACTCCTCAGGCTGCAGGTCGGGGTTGCCCTGGAAGCCGAAAGAGAAGGGCCAGTAGAGTTGGCTGAAGTCCGGTGCCTTGAAGCCGGTGCCGAAAGCGGCAGTGGTGCGGATGCTGTCGGTGAGATCGTAGCCGACGGCGACATTGCCGGTGGTGTGGTTGCCGAAGGCTTCGTTATCGTCGTGGCGCGCACCCGCAGTCAGGCTGAAAGCGCCATAGGCGCCTTGGTATTGGGCGAAGGCCGCTTTGTTGTCGCGTCGGGTCTCGGCAAACTGGACGCTGCTCTCCAACTCGTCGCGCAGATAGTCGAGCCCGGCGGTGATGATTTGGTTTTCGGCAAGATAGATGTCGTTCTGCCAGAAGGCTTGCAATCGTCGGGTATTGAACTCCCCGGCAGGCAGGCCGTTGGTGTAGTTGTCTGACTCGTCCCGGCTCTCACCGGCAGAGAGGGTCACGTCCCAGGCCTCCATCGGCATGAAAGTGAATTTGCCGTTCAGCGTCTGCTGGACGAAATCCTCACGGTAGTCTGCGGTGGGGTCAAAGCCATCGTAAGTGGTTTCACCCTGGGCGTGCATAAAGTGGAGGTTAAGTTTCTGCCCGCCGGCAAAAGCATGGCTGAATGATCCGCCCAGGGAGTCGTTGCGATAGCCGTCACTATCGGGATTGTTTAGTTTGATGGCATTGATGCCGTCGGTTTTGAAGTGGCTGGCGTTCAGGTTGAAACGGGTATGCTCGCTGCCGCCTGAAAGGTTGGCGGAGAGATCGATTGTATTGTTGCTACCGACCGCGGCGCCGGCACTGGGGTTTATGCCTGGCTCTCCCTGGCGGGTGAAGATCTGGATTACGCCGCCGATGGCATTGGCGCCATAGAGGCTGGATCTGGGGCCGCGTACAACCTCGATGCGATCGATCTGTGCCAGGGGCAGCTTTTGCAGTGCTGGAATACTGGTGACAATCTCTCCGACCCTAACCCCGTCGATGAGCACCAGGGTCTGATTTGAACCTGTGCCGCGCAGGTAGAGGTTGGTGGTTTGGCCGTACCCGCCGGCGATGGGCAGGTCAAGGCCCGCGCGGCCTGTAAGCAGACCAATCAGATCTTTCGCCTGGCTGCGCTCGATCTGCTGGCGGGTGAAAATCTCCACCGGGGCCAGGGTTTCATCGACGGAGCGGGCTGTGCGGGTGGCGGTGACATTGATGTCACCGAGTTTCTGGATGCTCTCCGCCAGTGCGGCTGGGGTGGCGAGTGAGAAACTGATGGCGATGGATAGAAGAGTTTTTCTCTCCAATAGGCTAGGCATGATAGATCTCCGTGGATCGTAGCGATAAACGGGAGATGTGCGGCGGGCGTCAATCCCGGGCAGAAGCGCCGGAAAAAGAGTCTGCTTGTTTACACATCGACGATAGAAGCTTCAAACTTCTTGCGTCGACCAGCGGGTTTCCGCCCCACTGAATGCCCCGTTCAGTGGTCATGCGACGCAGAAACGGCAGGTTTCCTGGCTCGTGGATCGATGCGCTTGCCCACCTTCCCGGATCTTCATCCAGTGGTGTCGTCGGGAGGCGCTCATCACCTACAGTTGCGGGGACAGCCAGGGTTTTGCGATGGTTTGCGCACCCTGTTCCCTTTTAACCCTTCGCATCCTGGACGCTTAGGGCACCGTTTCTGCGGCGTATTGTATGGATGGGCAGGAGTATTTCAACCTTTGCTGATATTCTTAGGTGGAAAGAGAGTAGGGGGCGGAGTCAAACCGGGGCTGAACTGCGGGTAATTGATATAGATTTTAACGTTTGACTCCGACCCCTGTATGCGCAATCCATGAGAGATTGCGCTGACGTAGGCCCGATCAAGCGTAGCGGATCGGGCGACTCTAGGTTGAAGCAGCGTCCGGGTGCCGCCGGTTCCGCTACGCTTGAACCGGCCTACGCTATTTAGGAACCTGCTGGTGGGTCGCAGGACTCGGCAAAGGAGCACTCCTTCTGCGGACAGACCTTTTCCGTGCCATTGCGTTTGGTGGTTTTGATGGTCAGTACCGGCCAGCCGCACTTGGGACAGGGTTCCGCCACCGGCAGGTTCCAGATCGCGTAGTCGCAGTCGGGGTAGGTGGAGCAGGAGAAGAAGATCTTGCCGCGCCGCGATTTGCGCTTCAGCAGGGTGCCCTTGTGGCACTTGGGGCAACTGACGCCGGTGTCTTCCGGTTTCTCCAGCGGTTCGATATAGCGGCACTTGGGATAGCCTGAGCAGCCGATGAACTTGCCGTAGCGGCCTTTTTTGATGACCAGATCCGCGCTGCATTCGGGACACTGGCGCCCCTCCACGATCTCCGGTTCCTCACGCTCTTCAGCGTTGCCGTTGAGGTCGCGGGTGTAGTCGCAGGTTGGATAGTTGGTGCAGCCGATGAATCGACCATGGCGGCCGAGACGGATCGAGAGCTGTTCGCCACACTTTGGACACTTCTCGTCAAGAGCCTCATGGGTAACGTCGCTGCGTTTGACGTTCTCCTGGGTATGGTCGATACGCTCCTTGAACGGCCCCCAGAATTTCTGCAGCAGGGGCACCCAATCCTCTTCTCCGCGGGAGACGGCATCGAGTTCGTCTTCAAGTTTCGCGGTGAAATCGTAGTCCACGTAGCGGGTGAAGTAGTCGGTCAGAAACTTGTTGACCACCCGGCCGACATCGGTTGGCTGGAAGCGCTTCTTCTCCAGGGTGACGTATTCGCGGTCCTGTAGTGTGGAGATGATCGAAGCATAGGTGGAGGGGCGGCCGATGCCATGCTCTTCCAGGGCCTTTACCAGGCTTGCCTCGCTGTATCTTGGCGGCGGTTCGGTAAAGTGCTGCTCCGGACGGATCGCTTTGAGTGGCAAGGTCTCGCCCTCGTTGAGAGGCGGCAGCATCTTTTCGTCCCCGGCACCCTTGGCGGCGTCGTCTTTACCTTCAAGGTAGACCGCCATAAAGCCGGGTTTGGCAATGGTGGACCCGGTGGCCCGAAAGATATTGCCTTCACCACACTGCAGATCCGCCGCGACGGTGTGGATGGTTGCGTGGATCATCTGGCAGGCCACTGCCCGCTTCCAGATCAATTCGTAGAGTCGTGCCTGATCTTTGCTCAGGTGACTTTTGATCTCTTGAGGGACGCGTTCGACTGCGGTGGGGCGTATGGCCTCGTGGGCCTCCTGGGCGTTCTTTGCCTTGGTCTTGAAATGACGGGCCTCTTTGGGTCGCTGGTCATTGCCGTAGCGTTCTGCGATAAAGGCGCGGAAATCCTCCAACGCTTCATTCGCCAGATTTACCGAATCGGTACGCATGTAGGTGATCAGACCGACGGTGCCTTCCCCCACGTCGACACCCTCATAGAGTTGTTGGGCGACGCGCATGGTGCGCTGGGTAGTGAACCCAAGCTTGCGGGCCGCCTCCTGCTGCAGGGTGGAAGTGGTGAATGGCGGTGCCGGATTGCGGCGCCGCTGCTTCTTTTCGACCTTGGCAATCAGCAGGCCATTCTTGCCCGCTGCCTGTAGAACCTGTTCTGTCTTGCTTGCATCGCCCTCGTTGGTGATGCTGAATTTATCCAGTTTCTCGCCCTGGAAATGGGTAAGCTTGGCGCTGAAGGGCTGATTGTCCTTTTCGGTATCGGCCTCGATGGTCCAGAACTCTTCCGCCTTGAAGGCCTCGATCTCCAGTTCCCGTTCCACGATCATGCGCAGGGCCGGGCTCTGCACACGGCCGGCGGAGAGGCCCCGACGTATCTTTTTCCAGAGTAGCGGGGAGAGATTGAAACCCACCAGATAATCGAGCGCGCGGCGTGCCTGCTGGGCATCGATCAGATCGTGTGAGAGTTCCCGCGGGTTGGCGATGGCGTCGTTGACCGCCTTCTTCGTGATCTCGTTGAATACCACCCGGAGCACTGTCTTGTTCTTCAGCTTGCCCTTGGCCTTGAGCAGTTCCACCAGGTGCCAGGAGATGGCTTCACCCTCGCGGTCCGGATCGGTTGCGAGATAGAGTGTGTCGGCCTTCTTCAATGCCTTGGAAATCGCCTGAACGTGGCGCTCGTTCCTTTCGATCACCTGGTACTTCATGTCGAAGTTGTGATCGGTATCGACAGCACCCTCCTTGGGGATCAGATCCCTGACGTGACCGTAGGAGGCGAGAACTGCAAAATCCTTTCCCAGATATTTTTCGATGGTTTTGGATTTTGCCGGTGATTCGACGATGACCAGATTCATGGGGTTATGTTGGCTTCAATAAAAAAACGCGGGACAGCAGGCGCCCCGCGTATGGATTGTTCAGTTAGGTTTAGTGCAGGTAGACAGGGGCTTCGTTGTAGACCATGTCTTCCATGCGGGCGAAGGCTGCTTCCTGGCCGGGCTGATTCATCAGGACCAGTAATACGATCCATTTCAGCTCCTCTTCCGTGATGAAAGGCGTATCCAGTGCCAGCGCCCGGTCGATGACCAGCTCCCGTGCGGTCTGGGTCAGGATGGAGTTTTGCTCAAGAAACATCAGCAGGCCGCGGGAGTCTGCATCCAGGCGGGTGTGTTCCTCATCGGTGTAGATGCGCAGAGAGTGATTTCCGGAGGAGCAACCTGCCGGTGCCTGATAACTATCGGCAAGCTCGTCCAGCCAGCTGAAGGCCTTTTCCACCTCGCCGGAGGGAAAACCGGCTTGGGCAAGCTCGTCGCGCAGGTCATTATGATCTGCAGGGGGAGCCTGTTCACCATCCATGTAGTTCTCGTAGAGGTAGATCAGGATGTCGACCACGTTTTCGTTCATGCGCTCTCTCTCCCGCAGTCGCGGGAATTACGATTTTTCGGTGCGGCAATAGTAGCCGCCGGGTGCGGATGATACATATTCTTCCAGTTCGAGCAACAGCAGCATGGACGAAACTGCTTCCGGGGTCAAACCTGTCGAAGTGATCAGGGCATCGGCAGAGATGGGATCATAGCCCATGGAATCCAATAATTTACGGTAGTCAGGGTCGAGCTGAAAGCCGGGGTTCTCACTCTCGAGTGTGTGGGCCGGTGCGGGAATCTCCATCGTGCCAAGCAGTGAGGATAACTCGTCAACGATGTCCTGGCCGGTCTCCACCAGCTTTGCGCCCTGGCGAATCAGGGCATGGCAACCGCGGGCCTGAGGGTTGTGGATAGAGCCGGGGATGGCGAAAACCTCACGATCCTGCTCCACTGCGAGCCGGGCGGTGATCAGGGAGCCGCTCTGTAGAGCGGCCTCTACCACCAGGGTGCCTACAGACAGACCGCTGATAATCCGGTTGCGGCGGGGGAAGTTCTCCGGTCTGGGTGGGATACCCGGCGGGAACTCGGAGACAAGGAGACCATTTTTGGCGATTTTGTGTGCCAGGTCACGGTGACTGGCCGGGTAGACGCGGTCAAGTCCCGTGCCGGTGACTGCGATAGTGGCGCCCTGTTGCAGTGCGCCCTCATGGGCAGCGCCATCGATTCCCACCGCCAGGCCGCTGGTGATCGTGATGCCTGCTCCGGCAAGATAGGCTGCAAAGTTGCGGGCGTTGCTGAGACCGGCGGGAGAGGGGTTCCTGCTGCCGACAATAGCGAGTTGCGGCTGGCAGAGGTGTGCTGGATCACCATGCACAAACAGCAGAGGTGGTGGATCCGCGATTCCGGCCAGCAGAGGTGGATAGCCTGTTTCCGTCAGTGTCAGCAGGTGGTTATCCGGCTGGCCCAGCCACTCCAGGGATGGCTGTATGCCATTGAGATTTCCGGCAAAGAGGTGGTCGATACTCTTTTGCTGCAGGCCGAGATCCTGCAGCTCGGCGCGTGTCGCAGCGAGGACTTTCTCCGGCGAGCCAAAATGGTGTAACAGCTTGAGATAGGTGCGACAGCCGATCCCCGGCGTCTGATGGATCAGCAGCCAGGGAGCCGGGTCAGCCTGCAGGCTGCTTGCTTTGTCATCCATGACAATTCCTTTCCTCGGTGGTGATTGGGCCGATATCAGCCTTCAGGCGAACGCACCCAGTCCAGCACATGAAGGGGCTGGGTGGCATGCATGATCAAGGCGAAGCTGACGCGGTCGAAGGTCCGGAAGACCATCAGCAAGCCGGCCTCTTCCAGCGGCAGCTTGACGGTCTTGCCGCCGCCTGCGACCACATCCCGGATCATCTCTCCACCTTGGAAGATCTTCATGACATGCCCCGGCTCCAGGCCGTCGCGATCTCCTCTGTTGAGCACGACCACATTATATTGGCCAATCTGGGAGACGCCGTTGATCACTGAGATGATTCGTCCCTCCAGATTCGCCTTGGCTGCCCTGGGCTGAAAGCTGTTAAGTGGTACGCCTTTGGTAACTGGCAACAGTCGGTCGCCGATCACCGACTCCATGGTGGTGGAAACCAGCTCAAGTTTGGCTGGGTCGCCGGTGCGCTGCAGATCGGCGGCGCCGATGTAGGCGGCTTCGTAGCCAAGCAGTTCGTCCGTCTCCGGATCCTTGTAAGGTTTGCCGGGACGGATGACCTCGTATCTGAGTGGATTTTCAGACTCGATGGCGCGGGCGTAGAAGCGGATGCCGGCGCCGCCGACGATATGATCATCGAGGAAGTGGACCACATAGGGTGCCAGTTCCATCTCCTCTTTTTCCATCACATAGGGGCGAGTCAGGAACGGGGCGATGGCGTCGATGGGAATCATCGGAATCGCCGTGTCCAGTGCGGTGGACCGGATCCTGGGGGAGAGTTTGCGATGTTGGGAGCCTCGCTGCAGGCTTAGTATCGGTCTGCCGTCCCTATAGGTGAGGACAATCCGGTCGCCAGGATAGATCAGATGGGGGTTGGCGATCTGGGGATTGACATACCACACGTCCGGCCACAGCCAGGGCTCGCGCAGGAAGCGGGCTGAAATATCCCACAGGGTATCGCCCTTCACCACTTCATAACTTTCCGGGTGCGCTGGGTTTAACTCCACGGCCGCAACGGTCAAGACCTGGCCGGAGATGAGAAGGCCGAGGATGACTCCCAGCAGTTTATGGCTAAAATAAGGCATGATGATTCCTTTGGCTGAGATCCGAATCCGGTAGACTGTAAAAGGTTATTTGTTGCCGGAAATTGCCCGCAGATTCCAATATGATCATAATGTTAGCGCAATTTCTTGCAACTGTTCTATAACTGGGTCTCGAAAAACCGCTCCAATAAGAGGTTTCGGCCGGTAAGATGGAAACTTGATAATCACACAGTGCCATGTTTATCGGCCTGTGTCTGTAAGCGACTGAATAACTTTTTACGCCGGGCATGATCCCGGCAGATTCTGGAAAACCAATGGCCATTCTCGACATACTCCGCTTCCCCGATCCCCGATTGCGCAACAAGGCCAAGCCCGTGCCGGAAGTGGATGACTCCGTTCGCCGCTTGGTGGATGACATGTTCGAAACCATGTATGAAGCCCCCGGAATCGGTTTGGCGGCCACCCAGGTCAATGCGGCGAAACGGGTGGTGGTAATCGACATCTCGGAAGAGAAGAATGAGCCTCTCTGTCTGATCAACCCGGAAATAGTGGCGCGTGAAGGAGAGGAGAAGATGGAAGAGGGTTGCCTCTCGGTGCCTGGTATCTACGAACCGGTCACTCGCGCCTCCTGGGTGCGCGTCCGGGCTTTGAATCGCGACGGCGAAACCTTTGAGATGGAGAGTGACGACCTGTTGGCGGTTTGCATTCAACACGAGATTGATCATCTGGATGGCAAGCTGTTTGTCGATTACCTCTCCAGTCTCAAGCGCCAGCGCATCCGCAAACGGCTTGAGAAGGAGGGTCGCCAAAAGGCGGTGGATGCAGACGGCTCACATCAGGTGATCTGAACCGCTGCCCATTGGTCCAGATAATATTTATCCGCCATCATCACAGCTGCTGAGACGCTGTTCTCAAAGTGGCCGGTTGCATGGCGATGGGAGATAACTCAGGAACAAAATGATGACAGATGCCCTGAAAATCATCTTTGCAGGTACCCCGGAGTTTGCAGCCGAGGCACTGCAGGCAGTGTTGCAGACCGAGCATCAGGTAGTGGCGGTCTACACTCAGCCCGATCGGCCTGCGGGTCGCGGGCGCAAGCTGATGGCAAGCCCGGTAAAACAACTGGCCCTTGAGCATGGGGTCGAGGTGCGCCAGCCCAAGAGCCTCAAGGGCGAAGCGGAACAGGCCGAACTGGCGGATCTGCAAGCGGATCTGATGGTTGTGGTGGCCTACGGCCTGCTGCTACCCCAGGCAGTGCTGGATGCGCCACGACTCGGTTGTATCAACATCCACGCCTCCCTGCTGCCGCGCTGGCGTGGCGCAGCGCCGATTCAGCGCGCAATTTTGGCCGGCGACAGCGAGTCGGGGGTCACCATCATGCAGATGGAGGCGGGGCTCGATACCGGACCCATGCTGCACATCCAACGCTGTCCGATCACGGAGAGTGATACCGGCGGAACCCTGCATGATCGGCTGGCAGGGTTGGGTGCGGAGGCGCTGCTCGCGGTATTGCCTGGACTTGTCGACGGGAGTGTTGAGGCAGAGCTTCAGGATGACAGTCGTTCGAACTACGCAAAAAAACTCGACAAGCAGGAGGCGCGTGTCGACTGGACGCAATCCGGGAAGCAGATCGATCAGCAGGTGCGGGCCTTCAACCCCTGGCCGGTTGCCCAAGCCGACTTCAACGGCAAGGTGATGCGGATCTGGGAGTGTGAGCCTCTGGATGGTGATACCCAGGCTGAGCCGGGAACCATTGTTGCCAGCGGGCGGGAGGGTTTCGATATCGCCACGGGGAAGGGCCTGTTACGCATTAAAAAACTTCAGATGCCGGGCAAGCGAGCCATGGATGCAGCCGACTTTCTCAATGCGCATCAGGTGGATGGCGTGGTGTTGGGCTAGTGGCAAAAAAACATGACTCACGGGCGGTCGCCGCCAGAATCCTCAAGGAGGTGCTGGGGGGACGCTCCCTGTCGGAGGCTAGCGCACGCCTGCTGCCGCAACTGGAGGATCCCAAGGACCGGGGCCTGGCCCAGGAGCTTTGCTATGGGGTGATGCGTTGGCATCCTCAGCTGGAAGCGCTGACCCGGCAGTTATTGAAGAAGCCTCTGAAACCGAAAGATCTCGACATTCAGGCACTGCTTTTTATCGGCCTCTACCAGCTGCTGTATCTGCGTGTCGCGGATCACGCGGCGGTGCATGAGAGTGCCGGTGCAGCGGAACGCCTGGGTAAGCGCTGGGCCGTAGGCCTGGTCAACGGTGTGCTGCGGGCTTTTCAGCGGCAACAGCAGGCGTTACTGAAAAAGGTCGATGCTGATCCCGCAGTGCGTTACCGCATGCCGGCGTGGTTGCTGCAACGCATTCAACAACACTGGCCGCAAAGCTGGCAGGAGACCGTTGAGGCCCTCAACAGTCGGCCGCCCATGAGCCTGCGGGTCAATCAGCAGCTTGGTAGCCGTGACGGCTATCTGCAGAAACTTGCGGATAACGGGATTGGGGCTCAGATTATCGAAGCCACCCGCTCAGGGATTGTGCTCGGTCAGCCGCTCGATGTGGGCAGTTTGCCCGGTTTCGACGATGGTCTGGTTTCGGTGCAGGATGGCGGTGCCCAATTTGCGGCGGAACTGCTGGATCCCAAACCCGGAGAGTTGGTGCTCGATGCCTGTGCCGCACCCGGCGGCAAGAGCGGGCATCTCCTCGAATTGGCGCAAGGGTTGCAGTTGACCGCTCTCGATGTGGATGGGCGGCGACTGCTGAGGGTGCAGGAGAATCTTGAGCGGCTGGGACTCTCCGCCACCCTGGACGTGGGTGATGCCGCCGCGCCGTCCGGGGACTGGTCAGCGCAGGCCTACGACCGAATCCTGCTCGACGTGCCCTGTTCCGCCACCGGCGTCATTCGCCGTCATCCCGATATCAAGTTTCTGCGCCGGGAGGAGGATATTGCTCCACTGGTAGCGTTGCAGCGGTCTATCCTGACGGCTATCTGGCCACTGCTCAAGCCGGGTGGCCGTCTGCTCTATGCGACCTGTTCTATTCTGCCGGAAGAGAACGAGCAGCAGGTCGCCGCTTTTCTGGCGGCAGAGGAGAGCGCCAGAGAGTGCGGAATCGATGCGCCATGGGGTGAAGCCTGTGCCTTGGGACGTCAGATCAGACCGGGCGACTCCTCCATGGATGGTTTCTACTACGCCTGTCTGGAGAAGAGGGATAAATGAGCGGGGCACTCCGTCTATTGCTGTTTTTCCTCCTGCTCTCTTTGGGAGCGTCAGTCTGGTCTGCCGACTTTACGGTCAAGGAGGTACAGATAGAGTTACAGGATCAGCGTTACCTGATGAGTGCCCAAATCGATTTTCAATTGAGCGAGCAGGCGCTGGAGGCACTCAGTAATGGCGTGCCACTGACGCTGGAGGTACATCTCATCGTAGCGAAGACCTGGCACCGGTTTTGGGAGCCGCTGCCCTATGAAGGTTATCTGAGCTACCAGATCCGGTTTTTGGCGTTGACCGGACTCTACCGGGTGGTGGATCTGCAGAGTGGTGAGGAGCAGAGTTTCGTCACCCGTGAAGCGGCACTGCGGGCGCTGGGGGAGATCGATGAGCTGGTGCTGGTGGCACAGGCAGAGTTGATAAACGGTGAACACTATCAGCTGCGGCTGCGGGCAGGGTTGGATATCGAATCCTTGCCGCTGCCGTTGCGCCCCCTGGCCTATCTCGGCACAGGCTGGAAACTGACAACCGGGTGGACCCGATGGCCTCTACAACCCTGAAATCCATGCGTATGGGCGGCCTGTCAGTGGCGCTGCTGCTGACACTGCTGTTGATGTCGCTGCATCTGATGAGCAGCGCGGTACAGAATTCCGCTGAACTGAGTCGCTATTTCGTGCCGCTGCTGGTGGTTTCCATCATCGGCATGTTCATCCTGCTCGGACTGATTATCTACAACAGTATCCGCCTGATAAGACAGTATGCGCGGCAGCGGCCGGGATCCCGCCTGATCCTGCGCATGGTGGTGTTGTTCAGCGCGATCTCGCTGGCGCCTGTCGGGGTGGTCTACTACTACTCCTTCGGTTTTCTCCAGGCGGGCATCGACAGCTGGTTCGACGTGGATATCGACCGTGCGATGGAGGATGCCCGTGAGTTGGGTCAGTCCGCGTTGGGTCTGAATCAGCGGCTGCTGCTCAAATACACCGAGCAGTTGATGAGCAGCATCGATGATCAGTCGGAGTCGGCCCTCTCCCTGGCGATTGCCGGACTGCGGCAGCAGTCAGGGGCAGTGGAGCTGGCGCTCACCGACCCGGGTGGACAGATCATCGCCTACGCCAATGTGGACCCGACCGTGCTTGCGCCGGGTGTCCCGGACAGTGAGATCCGCCAGCAGTTGCGCACGGGTAATGATTATGTGGGTTTGGAGCATGGTAAGGATGATCTGATGATTCGGGTGGCGGTGCGGGATCCGTTGAGCCGGCCTTTTATTCTGCAAGGGCTCTACCCGACGTCCACCCGCATCAGTGGGCTATCGGAGAAACTGGAGCTGGCCTATAACCGCTACAAGGAGCTGGGTTATCTGCGTCAGTCGCTGAAGTGGAATTTCTCTCTGACCTTGTCGCTGGTGCTGCTGTTTGGTGTTTTGTCTGCTATCTGGGCAGCCTTCTTCACCGCGCGTCGCATGGTGGCGCCTATCGCTAATATTGCGGCGGGCACCCGGGCGGTAGCGGAAGGTGACTACGATCGTCAGCTGCCGGTGCCGCGTCGGGCTGACGAACTGGCCTTTCTGGTCGCCTCGTTCAATGCAATGACCCGGCGCATCGCCCAGGCCAGGGATCAGGCGGATCGCAGTCAGCGCGAGGTGGAAGGGCAGCGTGCCTACCTGGAAACAGTGCTCGGCAGCCTCTCCTCCGGTGTGATGACCTTTGATGCCACGCGTAATCTACAGACTGCCAACCCGGCAGCGGGAAAGATCCTGGGGAGCGATCTTGGTAGCCTGATTGGGGCGCAGTTGCAGGAGCTGGCGCTGGGATCCCCTGTGCTGCGCCAGTTTGTGGAGATCCTGCAGACACCGCTATTGAATCCGAACGAAGAGTGGAAGGGTGAGGTGACGCTCTTCGGCGGTGAGGGGAGAAAGGTTTTGATCTGCAGGAGCACACCCTTTGCGCAACCCAATGGACGTAACGGGCATATCATCCTGTTCGATGATGTTACCGCCCTGATCCGCGCCCAGCGGGATGCGGCCTGGGGTGAAGTGGCGCGTCGCCTTGCCCATGAGATCAAGAACCCGTTGACGCCGATCCAGCTCTCTGCGGAACGCCTGCGGCACAAATATCTTCACACCATGCCGGAGCAGGATGCCAGGATATTGGATCGTGCAACCCATACCATCGTGCAGCAGGTGGAGGCGATGAAGGAGATGGTAAATGACTTCTCTGAATATGCACGCCCTCCCCAGATGCAGGCCAAACCTTTGCAGGCTGATAGGCTGATCAGCGAGGTGGTGGATCTCTACAGGGGTATCGATAAAGAGGTCTGTCTCGACGTCTCTTTGCAGGTCGGTACCAGTCAGATTGAAGCGGATTCCCTGCGGCTGCGCCAAGTGGTGCATAATCTGGTGAAAAATGCCCAAGAGGCGGTTGCCGGCCAGGATAATGGTTGTGTATCGGTTTCCACTCAGATCATTGAGCGGGCAGACCATGCCTTTTTTGAGATGCGGGTGAAGGACAACGGACCCGGTTTCAGTGAAGAGATGCTGCAACATCTGTTTGAACCCTATGTAACCTCAAAGCCAAAGGGTACCGGTTTGGGGCTGGCGATCGTAAAGAAGATTGTGGAGGAGCATGGCGGTATCATCTGGGCCGAGAACTGTTCAGACGGTGCCTGTCTGACCCTGCAGCTGCCTATGCTGTGCAGTACGGAGGAAGAACAATAATGAGTGCATCCCATATCCTGGTGGTGGATGACGAGCCGGATATCCGCAATCTCGTCAAAGAGATCCTGGAGGATGAAGGCCACGAAGTGGTGGTCGCAGAGAACGGCGCGTCTGCCCGTCAGGCCTTGCGGGATCGTCGTCCCGACTTGGTGCTGCTCGACATCTGGATGCCGGACGTGGACGGCATCACCCTGCTGAAAGAGTGGGGTGAGGATGAGGGTCTGCCCTGCCCGATTATTATGATGTCGGGTCACGGCACGGTGGAGACGGCTGTGGAGGCAACGCGTCTTGGGGCCTACGACTTTCTTGAGAAACCCCTATCCCTTGCCAAGCTGCTGCTGACGGTGGAGCGTTCCCTCGAGGCCGAGCAGCTGAAGCAGGAGAATGTGGGGCTGCGCCGCCACTCCATGCCGGTACATGAGCCGACCGGCAAGAGCCCGATGATGCAGCGGCTGAAGGAGCAGGTGAAGCGGATCGCTCAGCACGATACCTGGGTGCTGATCACCGGTGAACCCGGCAGCGGTCGGGAGACGCTGGCCCGCTATCTCCATATGCAGAGCGTGCGCCGGGACCGCCCATTCGTCGATGTGGCGGTGACTTCCATCGCCAGCGAAAATTCTGCCCGGGAGTTGTTCGGCAGCGAGGAGGGGGGACGTATCCACTATGGCCGCCTGGAGCAGGCTGCTGGTGGTACGCTGTTTCTGGATGAGGTGGCGGATATGGACCTGGAGGCCCAGTCCCAGCTGTTGGGCGCGCTGGATACCGGCGCCTTTCTGCGGGTGGGTGGCACCGATCCAGTGAGTATTGATGTGCGTATCATCGCTGCAACCCATAAAAACCTCGAAGAGTCGGTGCAGAGTGGCGATTTTCGGGAAGACCTGTTCTATCATCTGAACGTAGTGCCATTGCGTGTGCCTCCCCTGCGGGAGCACCCGGAAGATGTGCCTGACTTGCTTAACTTCTACGTCGATCATTTCGTCGCACATGAAAAGCTGCCCTACCGGCGTTTCAATGTGGGTGCACAGAATTTTCTGCGCAACCACCCCTGGTACGGCAATGTACGAGAGCTTAAAAATCTGGTGCAGCGACTGCTGATCCTCGGTGCGGGAGACGAGGTCTCACAGGATGAAGTCGAGGCGGCGCTGGGAGCGCCGGAGCTCAGAAGCGGCGATGGTGGGGGCGACGTGGTCTCGTTTGATCTGCCGTTGAGGCAGGCCAGGGAGCAGTTTGAAAAGGCCTATCTTGAATACCAGTTGCACAAGCATGAAGGTAATATTTCCCGCATGGCAAAGGATGTGGAGATGGAGCGCACCCATCTCTATCGTAAGTTGCGTTCACTGGAAATCGAGATAAAGGACCGGCGCTAGTCTTTTCACTGTTGGAATCCAAATAATGAAAATTATCATCCTTGGTGCCGGGCAGGTGGGGCGCTCGGTCGCCAATGCCCTGGTGCATGAGGACAACGACATTACGGTGGTGGATCAGAACAACGACCTGCTGCTGGAGCTGCAGGACCGGCTGGATCTTGGGATTCTGCAGGGGCATGCCGGGCAGCCTGATGTATTGCGTCGTGCCGGGGCTGAGGATGCCGATATGATCCTGGCGGTGACCAACAGCGATGAAACCAATATGGTTGCCTGCCAGGTTGCCTACACCCTGTTCCACACGCCCATGAAGATCGCCAGGGTCCGGTCGCAAGCTTATCTCGACTATCCTGAGATCTTTGCCCATGAGGCTTTTCCGGTCGATGTGCTGATCAGTCCGGAGCAGTTGGTCACAGAATACATTCTGCGCCTGGTGGAGTACCCCGGTGCCCTGCAGGTACTCGATTTCGCGGGGGGACGTGTTCGCCTGGTGGCGGTCAAGGCCTACTATGACGGTCCTTTGGTCGGGCATAAGCTCCGCACACTTTATGATCATATCCCGAACACTGATGCCCGCGTGGCGGCGATCTATCGGGAAGGTGAGGTCATCCAGCCGATGGGCGATACGGTGATCGAGGCGGATGACGAGGTTTTTTTCATCGCAGCCACAGAGAATATTCGTGCGGTGATGAGTGAGTTGCGCAAGCAGGAGAAGCGATACAAGCGGCTGATCTTTGCCGGTGCCGGAAATATCGGCAGGCGGCTGGCACAGTCCCTTGAGTCGAAATACCGGGTCAAACTCATCGAATCCGACCAGGATCGGGCGCGTGAGATCGCGGAGCGCCTCGATAAGACAATCGTACTGCACGGCGATGCGGCGGACGAGGATCTGCTGCTGGAGGAGAACATTGAGAATACCGATGTTTTCTGCGCAGTCACCAACGACGATGAGGCCAATATTCTTTCGGCGATGCTGGCCAAGCGGCTCGGCGCCGGCAAGGTGATGGCGCTGATCAATCGGGCAGCCTATGTGGATCTGGTGCAGAGTGGTCCCATCGATATCGCCATCTCACCGGAACTGGCTACAATCGGCAGTCTCCTGACCCATGTGCGACGGGGTGATGTCGTGGTAGTGCACTCCCTGCGGCGGGGCGCTGCCGAGGCTATAGAGGCGGTGGCTCACGGTGATCGGGGTTCCTCCAAGGTAGTGGGGCGCACCATCGATGAGATCAAATTGCCCAAAGGGGCCAGCATCGGCGCAGTGGTGCGGGGCGAAGAAGTGCTGATCGCCCACCACGACACCACCATCGAGAGCGGTGACCACGTGATCCTCTTTCTGGTTGATAAGCGGCAAATCAGGGATGTGGAGAAGCTGTTCCAGGTTGGGGTTACATTTCTTTAAAAAGGTTAAAGGTGAAAGGTGAAAGGACAAAAACAGTGGTGATTTCATTAAAGCCCAGTGGTAGGCATCTTGTTCCGAAGCTTGCTCAAAGCGGTTTTCCTTTAACCTTTAACCTTTAACCTGTTTTTTATGCACTTCTCCGTCGTCCAACGCATTCTCGGTGTCCTGCTCATGCTCTTTAGCCTGACCATGCTGCCGCCGATGCTGGCGTCGCTCTGGTTTGGCGACGGGGAGCTGATTGGTTTCACCGATGGTTTTATCCTGACCTTGGGGTTGGGGCTGGCAATTTGGGCACCGGTGCGCAGTCGCCATCAGGAGTTGCGGGTGAGGGACGGCTTCCTGGTGGTGGTGATGTTCTGGACCGTATTGGGTTTGACCGGTGCCTTGCCCTTCATGCTCTCAGAAAGTGCGGACATGACGATAACCGATGCGATATTTGAGTCAGTCTCCGGGCTTACCACTACTGGGGCAACGGTGATCGTCGGGATCGATTACCTGCCTCCGTCGATCCTCTATTACCGGCAGCAACTACAGTGGCTTGGTGGCATGGGTATCATCGTCCTGGCGGTGGCAGTGTTGCCGATGCTGGGCATTGGTGGCATGCAGCTCTATCGTGCTGAGACGCCTGGGCCGATGAAGGATAGTAAGCTGACGCCACGCATCACCGAGACGGCAAAGGCGCTCTGGTATATCTATCTTGGACTCACTGTCAGTTGTGCCCTGGCCTATTGGGGGGCGGGTATGACGCCCTTTGACGCGCTGGGTCATGCTTTTTCGACGGTGGCGATTGGCGGTTTTTCAACCCATGACGCAAGCATAGGGTATTTTGACAGTACTCTGATAGAGATGATTGCAGTCGTCTTCATGGTGCTCTCCGGGGTTAATTTTGCCCTCCATTTTCTCGTCGTTCGGCGCAGGTCGCTGGGTATCTATCTGGGGGATTCCGAATTTCGACTCTATATCGCAACGCTTGGGTTGGTCTCCCTGATGGTCGTTATTGCGCTCTATGGTATGGGCATCTACTCCGATTGGAGTGAGGCGTTTACCCAGGGGCTGTTTCAGGCGGTCTCCATAGGCACAACCACAGGATTTACCACAACTGACTACTCTCTTTGGCCCGGGGTGATTTCGATTCTGCTGCTCTTTACCAGCTTTATTGGCGGCTGTGCCGGTTCCACCGGCGGAGGTATCAAGGTGATTCGCTTTCTGCTGCTGATCAAACAGGGGATGCGGGAGATCAATCGCCTGATCCACCCCAGTGCCCAGATCCCCATCCGGGTCGGAGACAAGACCATCCCCAGGCGGGTCGTTGAGGCGGTGTGGGGCTTTTTCGCCCTCTATGTGGCCAGTTTTACCGTCATGTACATGGCATTGGCATTCACCGGGCTGGACCTGATGACTGCCTTCTCTGCGGTGGGTGCGAGTATCAATAACCTGGGGCCGGGACTTGCAGGTGTTGGCGCCAACTATGCGAGTCTGAATGACACGGCAAAACTGATCCTCTGCTTCGCGATGCTTCTCGGTCGTTTGGAGATCTTTACTTTGCTGGTGCTGCTGACCCCTGCCTTCTGGCGCAAATAGCGTGGGCCAAAACCGTTTTGGGGATTTTGGTTCTTGTTCTGCGATCCAGGATGTCGGCGGGATTTATTTCCAGTAAAAACAAATGGTTGAGGTTTTTGCGGGCCGATGAAGATTATTTTTTCATCAGTTTTGAACTATCTTTGAAGATACCGGTCTTATTTTACAAGTCGCGACGACTGATAGGGCTGCTTCCCTCCCTTGGCGGCCCGCCCTTCCCGGTGACCCCATCCGGGAAGATCGACCCCGGACGCCTTTCCCCTTTAGGTGCTCGGGGTCTTCTTTTTTACCCTGTTGATTTCCTATCACGAACCTCTTTGGGCTTATTTCGTTTCGTCCTGGTCCAGGTCAAACCAAATGTCGAGCAGGTGATGTACTTCGGTAATACCCTGGCGTTTTGGGGATGAAAAGAGCTGCACCGTAATCTCAGGGTACTCTTCCAGCGTTTCCCTGACATTCAAGAGTGCGCTGTTGGCTGCTCCCCGTTTCAGCTTGTCCGCTTTCGTCAGCAGGATGTGAGTGGGAAGGCCCTGGTGGGTGTTCCATTCCAGCATCTGCCGGTCAAAATCCTTTAACGGGTGGCGAACATCCATTAACAATATCAGGCCGCGCAGAGACTGCCGCTGTGCCAGATAGTCTGCGAGTGCACCTTGCCACTGGCGTTTTACCGCCTCTGCTACTTTAGCGTAGCCGTATCCCGGCAGGTCGACGAGGCGCCTGTTTTCATCCAGTGAAAAGAAGTTCAGCAGTTGGGTTCGCCCTGGAGTTTTGCTGGTGCGCGCCAAGCTTTTTTGCTGACATAGCGCATTGAGGGCGCTGGATTTCCCGGCATTTGAGCGGCCGGCAAATGCCACTTCGATTCCTGTGTCGGCGGGGCTTTGAGAGAGCTTGGCTGCGCTGGTGAGAAACTGTGCGCGGTGGTAAAAAGGATTCATATAGCCTGGATCAACTGCCCCAAAGACGCTGGATCCAGGACTTTTTGTTCAATTTAGGACTGGCGCCAGCGGCAAGAAAGAAACCGGTGTACTGCATGTCCTCTTCCATAATGTGCTTTGTGAGCCAGGTCTTGAGAAAATGCAACAATTCGAAACCGATGGCGGTTTTGCCGGACTCGACCTTTTGTATGAGCTCGACAACGTGGCTGAGCAACTCTTCATGGATCTCTTTGTGTTCTTCATAACCAGGGTAGTTGAGAATACGCATCAGACTCTCTTCCACGGCAAAATGTATACGGGTGTAGTCCGCGAGTTCTGCGAGAATGCCTTTGACTGCGTCACTGCCGTGGCGCTCGTGGATCGCCTGATGCATGCGGTTTATCAGATTCACCAGAATCTTGTGCTGTTCGTCGATCTCTTCGATTCCAACACTTAGCGAATCTGACCATTCTACAAAGGCACCCATGGCGTATCTCCTCGGGTTGGTATATCGTTCAAAAGATGCATGTAAGAAATATAAAAAACACTCATGTTATTTTACATTATTTTGCACTTGTTAATATGATCGTAGTTACTCAGAACGCTTCCAGTGTCCCGATTTGCCGCCGGCTTTTTCCAACAGCCGTACCTGATTGATAGTCATGCCGCGATCTACAGCCTTACACATATCATAGATGGTCAATAGCGCTACCTGGGTTGCACAGAGTGCTTCCATCTCGACGCCGGTCTGACCACGGGTCTCTACCCTGCTTTGGCAGTAGACACTGTTGCCGTCTGGCTCAGGGATAAGATCGATATTGACCTTGGTCAGTGCCAGTGGGTGGCAGAGAGGTACCAGATCAGCGGTCTTTTTGGCGGCCATGATGCCGGCTACTCTGGCGATACCGAGCACATCGCCCTTTTTATGCCCTCCCTGCATGATCAGTTGGAGGGTGTCGGGCTCCATTTGGATGCGTCCTTCAGTAACGGCTACGCGGTGGGTAACAGTTTTATCACCCACATCGACCATATGAGCCTCGCCGATAGCGTTGAAGTGGGTGAGTTCAGGCATGTGTTTGTTACTCATCGTCCTCGTGTTCTATCTTCTTCGAGATCTCGCGGACCTCAAACTGCATACTTTCAAGATCGGCCATGACGTAGGTGGCTGCGGATTTTCCGACGCCACCGATAGTGCCGGGATTGACCAGCAGGGTTTTGCCGCCCTTGATGTTGGGCAGATCTTCAAATTTGACTTTGTGGCTGTGTCCGCAGCAGACCAGATCCCAGTTGCCGGTTGCGGCCATGGCGCGCGCATAATGGGGGTAGTGCACCAGAAAGATGCGTTTTCCCGCGAGTTCCACTCCGGCATCCATACCGTGATATTCAATCACGCTATCTTCATGATTGGTGAGACGCCCCAGAGTATAGAGGTCGCCGGTATTGTTGCCATGTATGACATGTACCGGCAAACGGTGCTTGTTCAGGCATTTCAGTGTGCTGGGCGCGACAACATCGCCACAATGCAGGACGGCTTCGGCACCCAGCGACTTGGCCTCGGCAACCGCAGCGTCGAGCAGGGGAATGTGGTCATGGCTGTCGGATAAAATGCAGATCTTCATGGAATTTGGCTAATTTTAGGGGCGGGTTATTATAGCCCGTTCGCCCAGTTAGAAATTGGGTTTTTCAGGGGCTTCCTGGAACATCTTGACGCTCGATAGAATCTCATCCTTCGCTTCATCGATTCCGTACCAGCCGTCAACGCGCACCCATTTCCCTTCATCGAGGTCTTTGTAGTGTTCGAAGAAGTGGGAGATGCGGTTGAGTACGTCACCGGGTAAATCCCGGAAACTCTGAACGTGACGGTAGGATTTGCAGGACTTGTCGATAGGCACAGCGAGAATCTTGGCATCATCGCCTGACTCATCCTTCATCTTTAGCACACCGACGGGGCGGCAGGAGATGACGGACCCTGGGATCAAGGGATAGGGGGTAAGCACCAGCACATCGACCGGGTCGCCGTCCGGAGAGAGCGTATGGGGTACATAACCGTAGTTGCAGGGGTAGTGCATTGCTGTGGACATGAAACGGTCGACGAACATTGCGCCGGTTTCCTTATCCAGTTCATATTTGACGGGATCTGAATGAGCAGGAATCTCAATGATGACATTGATTTCATTGGGTAAGTTGTTGCCGGAACTGACTCTGTCCAGATTCATAAATTGCCACCTTTATGGGCGCAAAAGGCCGGATAGATACCGGCCTAGTGTGTAAAACGTATTTGTTGATTGGTGGCATTGACCTGGAAGATCAATTTTTGCCATGCAATTTTCGGCTAGGTTAAGGGTATGTGCGGCGGGTGTCCAGTTTGTTGGGCATTTCCCTTTTTTATGGCATGGGGATTTTTTTGTTGGGATGTTTGGTCGTAGGCGAAAAATGAACCCAACAAAAAAGGGGAGCCGAAGCCCCCCTTTTTCAATCAAACCAAAGGTCTGAAATTACAGCAGCGGTACGATCAGCAGCGCAACGATGTTGATGATCTTGATCAACGGGTTGACTGCAGGACCGGCGGTGTCTTTGTAGGGGTCGCCTACGGTGTCACCAGTGACGGCCGCTTTATGTGCATCGGAGCCTTTGCCGCCGAAATTGCCATCCTCGATGTATTTCTTGGCGTTATCCCATGCACCACCACCGGTGGTCATGGAGATGGCAACGAAGAGGCCAGTGACGATGGTGCCGATCAGCAGACCGCCCAGTGCCTGGGCACCGAGGGTCAGACCTACGATCAGTGGAACTGCGATAGGCAGCAAGGAGGGAATGATCATCTCCTTGATGGCAGCCTTGGTCAGCATGTCGACGGCATTGCCGTAGTCAGGCTTCTCGCTGTGATCCATGATACCAGGCTTCTCTTTGAACTGGCGACGGACTTCGTTAACGATACCGCCAGCTGCACGACCAACCGCTTCCATCGCCATGGCGCCGAACAGGAAAGGCACCAGACCGCCGATCAGCAGGCCGATCAGGACCATGTGGTTGGAGAGGTCGAAGGTGACGTGAGTACCCAGGTGAGCGTCGAGGCTGTGTGTATAGTCGGCGAACAGCACCAGAGCTGCAAGACCGGCGGAACCAATGGCGTAACCCTTGGTGACTGCCTTGGTGGTGTTACCCACGGCATCCAGAGGATCGGTGATGTTACGGATCTTCTCGTCCAGTTCTGCCATCTCAGCGATACCACCGGCGTTATCGGTGATCGGGCCGTAGGCGTCGAGAGCGACGATGATGCCGGTCATGGAGAGCATGGCGGTTGCCGCGATAGCGATACCGTAGAGACCTGCCAGATCGTAGGCTCCCCAGATGGAGGCACAGACTGCAAGTACAGGCGCAGCGGTGGACTTCATGGAGACGCCCAGACCAGCGATGACATTGGTGCCGTCGCCGGTGGTGGATGCCTCAGCGATGTGCCTGACCGGGGCGAACTCGGTGGCGGTGTAGTACTCGGTGATCACAACCATAGCGGCGGTCAGAACCAGGCCGATCATGGCGGAGCCAAACAGCGCCATGGTGGGGTTGGAGACGCCTTCAATAACGACGTTACCCATCATGTAATCGGTGACGAAGTAGAAGGCCACTGCGGAGATGATGCCGGCAACGGCCAATCCCTTGTAGAGAGCGATCATGATCTTGGTGTCGCCCTCTTTCGCCTGAACGAAATAGGAGCCAACGATAGAGGCAATGATGGAGACACCGCCCAGGACCAGAGGGTAGGTGATAGCAGCGTTACCTGCGCCGGTGACCATCAGGCTGCCGAGCAGCATGGTGGCAACCACGGTAACCGCGTAGGTTTCGAACAGATCGGCGGCCATACCGGCGCAATCACCTACGTTGTCGCCCACGTTATCAGCGATAACGGCGGGGTTGCGTGGGTCATCCTCGGGGATGCCTGCCTCTACCTTACCGACGATGTCAGCGCCTACGTCCGCACCCTTGGTGAAGATGCCGCCGCCGAGTCGGGCAAAGATGGAGATCAAGGAGCCACCGAAGGCGAGGCCGACCAGTGCGTGCAGCGCGTCAGCGTCGGAGACACCCATCTGGTTGAGGGCGGCGTAGTAGCCGGCCACACCCAGTAGACCCAGGCCAACCACCAGCATGCCGGTGATGGCACCGCCGCGGAAGGCGACCTGCAGTGCAGCGTTGAGGCCGTGGTTGGCGGCTTCTGCGGTGCGCAGATTGGCGCGAACCGAGATGTTCATGCCGATGTAGCCGGCAGCGCCGGAGAGGATGGCGCCAATGGCGAAACCGATGGCGGTGGCGGTACCGAGGGCTACCCACAATACGACGAACATGATCGCGCCGACGATGCCGATGGCGGTGTACTGGCGGTTCAGGTAGGCGCTGGCGCCCTCCTGTATGGCGCTGGCGATCTCCTTCATTCTGTAGTTGCCTTCCGGCTGCGCCAGAATCCATTTGACGGATACAAATCCATAAGCCAGTGCAGCAGCGGCACAGACCAGACTAAAAATTAGTTCGTTACTCACGTAGGAACCCTCCTCAACGTATTAATAGATCGGATAACGGTTTTTTTGGTCGATATTACTTCGGTCGCGTGCCGCGCTTCCCCACGCGCGGACCCGCTACTTTCTAATATACCTAAATGCCAAATCATTGACTCGAATCAAATTTAGACGAAAATAAAGCGGGGGCGCTGAAACAGCCCCCACGGTGTTTGGCCTTAGATTTCGAATTTCTCCAGCTTTTGCGGCACTGCCGCCCCCTTCATAGTGACATACTTGGGCATTCCATTGTCATCATACTCAGGGTAGGCCTCGCCCTTGATCAGCGGGTAGAGGTACTCTTTGCACTTGTCCGTGATGCCGAAGCCATCTTCGGAGATGAAATCCATCGGCATCATCTTCTCGACATTGGCGACCTCGCTCAGAGGGGCTTCACCGATGCTCCACTTGTAGGGATTGGACGATTCGCGAACAACGGTCGGCATGATGGAATTCTTGCCTTCCAGAGCCTTTTCGACAGCGGCCTGACCCAGAGCATAAGCCTGCTCGACGTCAGACTCAGAGGCCAGGTGACGCGCTGCGCGTTGCAGATAATCGGCAACAGCCCAGTGAAACTTGTGGCCCAGGGCGTCTTTGACCATGTTGGCTACGATCGGCGCTGCGCCGCCCAGCTGGGCGTGGCCGAAGGAGTCACGGGTACCCTGTTCGGCCAGGAAAGTGCCGTCAGGGTAGTGGGCGCCTTCAGAGACGCAGATGGTGCAGTAGCCATGCTCTTTCACCTTGGCATCGACTGCAGCGATAAATTTCTCCTTGTCGAACTCGATCTCAGGGAACAGAGTGACAACCGGAATGCCGTAGTCCTCGACCAGCGCACCGGCGGCTGCGATCCAGCCAGCGTGACGACCCATCACCTCGATCACGAAGATCTTGGTGGAGGTGGCGGCCATGGAGCGCACGTCGTAGGAGGCCTCCAGGGTGGAAACGGCGATGTACTTGGCTACGGAACCGAAACCAGGGCAGTTGTCGGTGATCGGCAGGTCGTTGTCCACGGTTTTCGGTACGTGAATGGCCTGAACCGGATAGCCCATCTTTTCGGAGAGCTGGGAGACCTTGTAGCAGGTGTCTGCGGAGTCGCCGCCGCCATTGTAGAAGAAGTAGCCGATGTTGTGGGCCTTGAAGATCTCGATCAAACGCTCATATTCACGCTTGCTCTCCTCCAGGCCTTTCAGCTTGAAGCGGCAGGAGCCGAAACCGCCGGAAGGGGTGGTCTTCAGTGCGGCGATATCCTCAGCGGACTCCTGGGAGGTGTCGATCAGATCTTCGGTCAGTGCGCCGATGATGCCGTTGCGGCCGGCGTAGACGTTGGCGATCTTGTCGCTGTTCTTGCGGCAGGTCTCGATGACGCCACAGGCGGACGAGTTGATGACTGCGGTCACGCCACCGGACTGGGCGTAGAAGGCATTCTTTGCTGTCATATCTGGCTAACTCCCTAATTTAATAGCGGAAAAAATGGATATTTTCTGGAACTTTTATTTCAGGTCGCCCCGCTCTTTGGCCGCATAATCGGCCTGTGTCTGCAGCAGGGAGACGATACATTCGGTCAAATCGTCATATTCATGGACGCCGGTACCGTACTGCTGATATCCCCGGTAGAAAAATTGGCAGCGGTATTTACGGTCGCCCGTTTTGAACAGCACGAAGTTGCAATCTTCCTCGTTCCAGTAGACGACCGGGCAGCTTGTAAGCTCTCTGTCAGAGAGCATTAGTCGTATCTCAGCGTCTGCGAGCTGCAAAGGCACATCGCGGTCGTAGCGCTCTTTGAGGGTGGTATCGATGATCCAGCGCTCTGAGTCGGTAATATCTGGAATTTCCGGCATGGGGGGAAGATCTGCAGTCCGTCAATTAAATCAAGCCCAGAGTCGCCGGGCCACGGGGGTCGAAGCATAATCGATTGCCCCGGATGAGTACATAAACTTCGTTGACTTTAGGGGTATTCTGATATTAGCTTACCCAAGCTGATCAACGGCGGCCAATCCAAAACTTAGATGCAGTCATGGAATTTCCTAATTAGCTGATGGTATAGGGCATGGGACAGCGTTTTTTCCGCTTCCTACAGCGTTCGGGACATGGGTGTTTATCCAAATTTGGCTGCGGGTTGGCCACACAATTAAGATACCACTTAACTAAAGGGGAGTGGCGATGAGAATCGTTTTGCTTGGAGCGCCAGGATCGGGTAAGGGAACCCAGGCCAAAAAGATTGTTGGGAAATACGGGATTCCCCAGATCTCCACCGGGGATCTGCTGCGGGCCGCAGTGGCGGCGGAGTCTGAGCTAGGCAGACAGGCCAAGGAGGCAATGGAGTCGGGGCACCTGGTTTCCGATGATATAGTCCTTGCCATGATCCGGGAACGTCTGCAGGCCCAGGATGTGAAGGAGGGATACATTCTTGACGGTTTTCCGCGCAATCTTGAACAGTCCGAGACCCTTGATGCCATGCTCACTGAGTTGGGTCAGCCTTTGGATCTTGCGATACTCATCCATGTCGAAACCGATGCGCTGATGGAACGGCTCGTGGGACGGCGCAATTGCGAGTCCTGCGGTCAGATGTACAACATCTACAGCAATCCCACTATCGTCGAAGGTGTGTGCGACAAGTGTGGCGGCAAGCTGCATCAGCGGGTGGATGACAACGAAGAGACCATCAGTCATCGGCTGCATGTCTATGACAACCTGACCGTGCCGCTGATCGAGCATTATGATGAGCAGGGCAAGCTACGTCGGATCGAAGGTGCAGGGGAGATCGAAGAGATCTTTGCAAACGTTTGTCAGATTCTGGATGGGGTTGCTGCATCTCCTGTAGTCGAGACGGAAACGCCGCTGCCGGAAAAGGAAGATGAAATGATGGAGCCGGAACAGATTGCAGCACCCGAGCCTGAGTCTGAACCCGAGCCTGAGGTTGTTGCGGAGGTCGAGTCTGAGCCGGTCACAGTGATGGAGGTGGTTGAGGAGAAAGTGCCTGAGAAAAGCGCGGTGGCCGAAGAGAAGGTTGTCACGAGGAAGAAGGCGCAGGTGAAGAAAAAGGTGACCTCAAAAAAGAAGAAAGCGTCTAGCAAGAAGAAGGCGACGGCGAAGAAGAAAGCCTCCGCCAAGAAAAAGGTGACCTCAAAGAAGAAGGTCTCCACCAAGAAGAAGGCGACGGCGAAGAAAAAAGCCTCCGCCAAGAAAAAGGTAGCCGCCAAGAAGAAGGTAGCTTCCAAGAAGAAGGTGTCTAGCAAAAAGAAGGCGACGGCGAAGAAGAAAGCCTCCGCCAAGAAAAAGGTAGCTGCCAAGAAGAAGGTGTCTAGCAAAAAGAAGGCAACGGCGAAGAAGAAAGCCTCCGCCAGGAAAAAGGTAGCTGCCAAGAAGAGGGTGTCTAGCAAAAAGAAGGCAACGGCGAAGAAGAAAGCCTCCGCCAGGAAAAAGGTAGCCGCCAAGAAGAGGGTGTCTAGCAAAAAGAAGGCAACGGCGAAGAAGAAAGCCTCCGCCAGGAAAAAGGTAGCCGCCAAGAAGAGGGTGTCTACCAAGAAGAGGGCGACGACGAAGAAGAAAGCCTCCGCCAGGAAAAAGGTAGCCGCCAAGAAGAGGGTGTCCACCAAGAAGAAGGCAAGGGCGAAGAAAAAAGTCTTCGCCAGGAAAAAGGTAGTCGCCAAGAAGAGGGTGTCCACCAAGAAGAGGATGGCTAGGAAGAAGAAAGCCTCAGCCAAGAAGAAAACGGTTGGGAAGCGGCGGCGGTAGCCCCACTCAATCCATTGTCCGAATGAGAAAGGGCTCCCTGAAATGGGAGCCCTTTTTTGTGGCGTGCCAAAAAGACCCGCCGCGCTTTACCTATCTACGGAGCCATCGCGGCGGGGCACAGCTCCCACAATTTCATCTATTACTCCCTCTGGTTTCGGAGGAGATATTTAATCCTTTTTTTCACCTGCTCGCCGGAATTCAGTACCGTGGCATCCAGAGCAGGGTGGAATGTGCCCGGTCTTTTTGAAATGCATCTCTTTGCCGCAGCTTGAGCAGATCAGTGTGCCGGGTCCGGTGACCTCGCCGGTGTGGTATCGGGATGCCTCTTTTGCCCGTTCAGCGATCTTGTTCAGCTCCAGCTTGGTCTGATCCGCAACTCGGGAGAACATCTCGATCATTCGGTCTTCCACCTGCTGGACATCAAACTGCCACCACTCGGATAACTGTTCTCCGGTCTCAATAAGGTAGTGCGCAGCATCTTTTACATCCCGCTCAACATAACCTGCGACCTTATCCGCCTCCTCGCGGCTCAGTTCACCCAGTTCGACGACCTTCTCCTTGGCATCGTCAAAATAGTCCTTGAGACCCGGGATGGCATTCTCCTTTGCCGATTCAATAGCATCATGCACATGCTCAAGAATGTCCTCATAAGCGTCTGTGAGTCTGTCCAGCGGATTTTTGTTGTCGGGATCTGTCATAGTCTGCTCCTTACAGCGGTCTTACCGCCATTTTCTGGTTCTTCTAATAGTAATAATGGATGAAATTTACGCGTTGGCAAATGATCAGTGCCAATTGAGATTGTCTTCGAGCCAGGAAACGATGAAATTTATCAATCGTTTCGTGAGAAACTCTGTTATTACCCATTTACTGCAATGGTGCGCAGGCCGCACCCAATTTTGAGAATCTTCGTGACCACCACAATAAATGAAACCGACCGGAAACGTTTTCGTGAAAGTCTTAGGCGCTCCAAAGCGAATGATCAGTTTCTTGATCGTTTTTACGACCGCTTTGTTGGCCAATCCGATGAGGTGGCGGCTTTTTTTAATAACCGGGATATGCCGCAAATCAAGCAGAAGTTGCTTACCACCCTGGAGATGCTGGCTGACACGACAGAGGGTCAGCCGGGACTGGGTATGTACATGGAGATGCTGGGAAAGATACACCGGCGCCTGAATGTGGAACGCCGTTTTTTTGCCGGTTGGCGAAAGGCACTGATCGAGACAGTGGCGGAATGTGATTCGGAGTTCAGTGAAGAGACTCGCCTCGCCTGGGAGCGGGCGATCGACCATGTGATTGAACGAATGCTCGACCTAACTTCCTGAAAGTCGGAGGTTAGGTTATCCTTCCGCGATTATCCGAACACATTTTCCCGAAGCCGGACCATGCAAAACACCTACGATCCCCGTCAGATAGAACAACAGACCCAGACCCATTGGGAGGAAGAGAAGACCTTTAAGGTGGTTGAAGATCCATCTAAGGAGAAGTTTTACTGCCTCTCAATGTTTCCCTATCCCAGCGGCAAGCTGCATATGGGGCATGTGCGTAACTACACCATCGGGGACGTGATCGCCCGCTATCAGCGTATGCAGGGAAAAAATGTATTGCAGCCTATGGGTTGGGATGCTTTTGGGCTGCCGGCAGAGAACGCGGCGCGCAAGAACAAGGCCGCGCCTGCGGGCTGGACCTACGACAACATCGAATATATGAAGGGGCAGCTCAATAGCCTCGGTTTCGGTTATGACTGGGACCGGGAGCTGGCCACCTGTCGGCCTGAGTACTACAAATGGGAACAGTGGCTCTTCACCGAGCTCTATAAAAAAGGGTTGGTCTACCGCAAGAACGCGGTGGTCAACTGGGATCCGGTGGATCAGACAGTGCTCGCCAACGAGCAGGTGATCGACGGCCGCGGCTGGCGTTCCGGGGCGCTGGTGGAGCGACGCGAAATCCCCCAGTGGTTCATCAAGATCACCGGTTACGCCGATGAGCTGCTTGATGAGATCGACAATCTGGAAGGCTGGCCCGACCAGGTCCGCACCATGCAGCGCAACTGGATCGGTCGCTCTTTCGGTGTGAAGATGGCGTTTGGTATCGAAGGTTCGGATGAGAGCCTGACCATCTTTACCACCCGCCCCGATACGCTCATGGGCGTTACCTATGTGGCGGTAGCTGGTGAGCACTCACTCGCGCTGCAGGCTGCGAAGAGCAATACTGAAATCGCCGGGTTCGTTGATGAGTGCCGCCAGGGCGGCACCTCCGAGGCGGATCTGGAGACCATCGAGAAGAAGGGCATGCCGCTGGGTATCAACGCTATCCATCCGGTGAGCGGCGAGCCTGTACCCATCTATGCCGCCAACTTCGTGCTTATGGGCTATGGTACCGGCGCAGTGATGGCAGTGCCCGGTCACGATGAGCGCGACCATGCCTTCGCCGGAAAATACGGCATCCCGATCAAACAAGTGATTCAGCCGGCGGATGGCACAAATATCGACATCCAGGCCGCCGCCTATATCGAAAAGGGTGTGCTCAAGGATTCCGGCCCCTTCAACGATCTCACCTCAGAGGCCGCGTTCGACGCAATCGCCGAGTGGCTGCAGGCGCGTAACAAGGGAGAGAAAACCAAGAATTTCCGCCTGCGCGACTGGGGTGTCTCCCGCCAGCGCTATTGGGGTACGCCGATCCCCATGATCCACTGCGACAAATGCGGCACCGTGCCGGTCCCGATGGCGGATCTGCCGGTGGTGTTGCCGGAGGATATCGTCTATGACGAGGACACGATCAATCCGATCAAGGCTGATGGCGCATTTGCCAAATGCATCTGCCCCGAGTGTGGCGGTGCGGCTCAACGTGAGACCGATACCTTCGATACGTTTATGGAGTCGAGTTGGTACTATGCCCGCTACACCTGCCCCGGCGCCGAGACCATGCTCGATGAGCGGGCCGATTACTGGCTGCCGGTGGACCACTACGTCGGCGGTATCGAGCATGCGGTGCTGCATCTGCTCTACGCCCGCTTTTTCCACAAGCTCATGCGCGATGTGGGGCTGGTGCAGAGCAGCGAGCCATTCACCCGCCTGTTGACCCAGGGCATGGTGGTGGCGGAAACCTACTACCGGGATGAGAGTGACGGCTCCAAGCATTGGTACAACCCGGCTGAAGTGGAGGTGGAACAGGACGAAAAGGGTCGGCCGCTGAGCGCCAGACTGTCCGCCGATAGTCAGCCGGTGAAAATCGGCGGTATAGAGAAGATGTCGAAGTCGAAGAACAACGGCATCGATCCCCAATCGCTGATCGACCGCTACGGTGCGGATACCGTGCGTCTCTACACCATGTTCACCTCGCCCCCGGATCAGTCCCTGGAGTGGAACGATGAGGGTGTGGAGGGGGCATTTCGCTTTCTTAAGCGGCTTTGGGCGCTGGCGATAAAGGGAGCGGCAGAAAGGGGGACAGACCCCAATTTTAAATTGGGGTCTGTCCCCCTTTCTGCATTGAAGGATACGCGGCGTGAGATCCATGAAGCGCTCAAGAAGGCACTTTTTGACTATGACAGGCAGCAGTTCAACACGGTGGTTTCTGCCTGCATGACCATTGTCAATACACTCTATAAATTGGGTGATGAAGAGGCGGACCTCGTGGTGTTGCATGAAGGTCTGGGTATCGTCTTGCGCCTGCTGGGTCCCATTGCCCCCCACGTCAGTCACCATTTGTGGCGTGAGTTGGGTTATGGTGAAGATATTCTCGATGCAGGCTGGCCCCAACCCGACGAGAACGCACTGAAGCAGGAGAGCATTCAGTACGTCATCCAGGTCAACGGCAAGGTGCGGGCCAAGATTCAGGTGCCGGTGGATGCGGATAAGTCGAAGGTTGAAGAGATCGCCCTCGGCAATGAGAATGTGCAGAAGTTTGTGGGTGATGCCACCGTGCGCAAGGTCATAGTCGTGCCCAATAAACTGGTGAGCATCGTTGCCAAGTAGGCCCGGTCAAGCGTAGCGGATCGGGCAATCCGAATAATGGAAAATCGATCAATAAGTGACCAATAAACGATACAGGAGAGTGGCATGATGGCGAGACGCTGGCGTAGCGTTTGTTACTTATCGATTTTGCTGATTCTCGCAGGCTGCGGCTTTCATCTGAAGGGCCATCATCAGGCTACACCCAACCTGAATGGCCTGTTTGTGGAGAATGCCGAAAACCGCCAGAGTCTGGCGGGGGTTCTACAACGGGATCTGCGGGCGTCCGGTGCACGCTTGGCCGCCAGTGCGGCAGCGGCGGAGCATCGCCTCTCACTCTCCGAGGTGTTTAAATATCGCGTCCTCTCCGTCGATGAAAACGGCAAGGCGCTGGAGTATGAGTTGCGCTTGAAGAGTAACTTTTCCGTGGTAGACCGTGAGGGTAAAACAGCGCTGCCTGATCAGCATCTGGAACTTGTGCGTGAGTTGACCTATAGCGGTACGGATGAACTGGGCCGTCGCAACGAGGCTAAGCTGGTGCGGGGTGATATGCGTACCGATATGGCGGATCAGATCGTCCGGCGCCTGCAGGCGCAGCTGAACTAGTGCGCCTGCGCAACGACCAACTTGCCGTCAGTCTGAAAAAAAGCCTGGCGCCGATCTATTTTCTTACCGGCGATGAACCGTTGCAGATGGGTGAGGCCGCCGATCTGGTTCGGGCCAGCGCCCGGGCGCAAGGTTACACCGAGCGCGAGGTGCTGGATCACAGCCCTAATTTCGATTGGAATACCCTCAGCGGTGCCGCAGACAGCCTCTCCCTATTCGGTGAACAGCGTATCCTTGACCTGCGTTTGAGCAGCGCCAAGGTGGGGACTGAGGGCGCCAAGGCCCTAACCGCTTATACTGCCAATCCGCCCCAGGATACGCTGTTGCTGATCACTGCGCCTAAACTGGAGCGCAGTCAGCAGAACAGTAAATGGGTGAAATCGCTGGATCAAATCGGGGTGCTGGTACAGATCTGGCCGGTGGAGGGCGCGCGCCTGCCACCCTGGATCGAGCAGCGTCTGCGTGGTGTCGGTCTGATCCCCGAGTCCGGCGTGGTGGAGATGCTGGCAGAGCGCATCGAGGGAAATCTGCTTGCCGCCTCCCAGGAGATTGAAAAGCTGCTGCTGCTTCAGGGGCCTGGAGTCATCAGTGCTGAGCAGTTGGCGGCGGTGGCCGACAGTGCAAGATTCGACGTTTTTGGTCTGGTGGACACGCTGCTGAAGGGTGATGCCGCGCGCGGGTTACGCATGCTGGATGGACTGAAAGGTGAAGGAGTGGCGACGCCTGTGGTGCTCTGGGCGTTGTCCCGGGAAATACGGCAACTGGCGGTCATGTCCCACGAGATTGAACAGGGCGGTTCGGCGGAGCGGGTGCTGGGGGCGTACCGGATTTGGGAGAAGCGCAAGCCCCTGGTGCGTCAGGGGTTGAAGCAGCAGGCTGCCCACTGGCGGCGACTGCTCATACTCTGTGCTAAAGTGGATCGCACTATCAAGGGGATGGGCGATGGGGATCCCTGGCTGTTACTGCAGGATATTGCGGCGGGTATCTCCGGCCGGCAACTGAGAAAAAGTAGAAGTCGGCCGGTTCAAACGTAGCGGAACCGGCAACGCCAGGCGTTCAGCCGACCCTGGAACGTCCGATCCGCTACGCTTGATCGGGCCTACAGTGGTAAATATCTGACATCGACGCAATCCTTCCTGCCACAGACTCCCGAAGTTCTGCGGGAGAGATCACCTCCACATCCGGTCCATACTTCAGAATATCCATGATCAGTTCCGCCGGATTGTGGTAGGGAATGCGCAGCTCATAACGTCCATCTTCCAGCCAGTGGCTCTCCTGGCATGGGTGCCACTGCTCTTTTGCCACCCAGCGAGCCCGTTCGGCGGTGAAGTGGAGCACGGCTGTCTTGTCGGATTGGCCGCTGAAGATGCCGTAAGCCGATTGATAGTGGTGATCAAGCTCGTCTTCGTTGATATCCCGCGCTTTTTTCTCCAGCACAGCACTCTCGGAGATGGCGTCGAGGGCAAAGGTCCTCAGCCCCTTGCGCAGGTGACACCAGGCATCCAGATACCAGTTATCCCGATAGTGGGTGAGGCGTTGTGGGGAGACTTCCCGTACTGTGGACTGGTCCAGTGAACGGCTGTAGTAGTCGAGTCGCAGTCGCTTTCTCAGGGCAATGGCGGTTGCCAGGTTGGAAAAATGATTTCCCGCAGATCTGGCGGCGGCTTGCAGGATGCGGATGCGCTTGGTTATCTGCTCCCCTCCGGCGTGTTGGCGGTTCAGCAGTTGCTCGATTTGACGCCGAAAGGGTTGCAGGTGGCTCCCGAGCAGACCGGGTTGTACCTGTTCCAGCAACTGCTGCATGCTCAGCAGCGCATAGAGCTCAGATGCATTGAACCAGAGTCCCGGCAGCTGATACATCTCCCCTTCGTCCTGCGCGTAACTATAGCCATTGAAGGTGCGGTCATAGACAATGGGGGCGTTGAGAAAGAGGCGCATCTCCTCGATAAGACGCTTGACCGTGGCGCGTGAGCACTCCAGGTCCTCCTCCAGCCGCCTGCGGGAAACCGGGTGGCGGGTCGCCTGCAGAATGCGGTTGAGTTCGAATATCCGGTCAAACCGGTCCATCGGTCGTTAGCATGATTTGTGGAATCTTCGGGCTTATTGTCAGGCCTCGTCAGCTTTGGAGTCGCTGGTGGGTTGATCCAGCGACCAGAGCCGTTCGAGGTGGTAGAAGTCCCGCACCTTGGGCAGCATGACGTGGACCACTACGCCATTGAGGTCGACCAGCGCCCACTCTCCATCCTCAAGCCCCTCTGAGCCCAGTGGGGTTTCACCCGCCTGTTTGGCTTTGAAGGCGACGGTCTGCGCGATGGATTTTACGTGTCTGTCCGATGTGCCGCTCGCCACTACCATGATGTCGGTAATGCTGGTTTTCCCCCTGACATCGAGTGTTACCACGTCTCTGGCCTTCATGTCTTCGAGGGTCTCAAGGACCAGATCTCTAAGCTCTTCTACCTGCATGTTGTTCCTGTAATTGATGGATTTTCCCTGATTGTAACCTATGGCGGTCTCAGAGATAGAGCTTTTCCCGTTCGATAATCTCCAATACGGTATCAGGGAGCAGGAAGCGGGGGCTGTCTCCGTTGGCGACCATGGCCCGAATGCGAGTGGCGGAGATATCCAGCTGGGTAACTCTCTGGAACAGGATGTGTCCCCCGGGTGTTGTGCGCAATTCGGTGGGATCGGTAGTCTGTCGTGGCGCCAAAAACTGTTGCAGGGGCGGGTTGATTTTAGCCGGCTGCCCCGGCCGGGTCATAATGACGAGGTGGGCAAGCGCCGCGATGTCCAATGGGCGATGCCAGGAGAGAAAGTCCTTAAACGCGTCGCTGCCCATGAGCAGGCAGAGGGGTTCCTCTTCACTCAATTCTTCGCGCAGTGAGAGCAGCGTGTCGATGGTGTAGGAGGCGCTGTCGCGTCTCAGTTCCCGGTCATCGGCGCTGAATCCAGGGGTGCCGGAGATCGCTGCCTCGACCATCTGCAGACGCAGTTTGGCCGGGGTTTCCGGCTGGTCGCGGTGCACTGCATGCCGTAGCGGGATCAGGCGTATCTCATTCAACCTCAAGGCATGTTTGACCTCCAAGGCAGTGCGCAGGTGGCCGAAGTGAATGGGATCGAAGGTGCCGCCGAGAATACCGATCATGGGCAAAAAGGTTTATTGGCGGATATGGCCATCGCCCAGCACGATATATTTGACCGAGGTAAGCCCCTCCAGACCCACTGGCCCACGGGCGTGAAATTTGTCGGTGGAGATGCCGATCTCGGCCCCGAGGCCGTATTCAAATCCGTCCGCAAAACGGGTGGAGGCGTTAACCATCACTGAACTGGAGTCCACTTCGGCAAGAAAGCAGCGCGCCCGCGTGTAGTTTTCAGTGATGATGGAATCGGTATGTTGGGAGCTGTGTGTGTTGATGTGGTCGATAGCTTCGTCCAGATCCTGCACCACGCGGATCGAAAGGATGGGTCCCAGGTATTCCGTATCCCAGTCCTCGTCGGTGGCGGCAGCCGCATTGTCGATGATCTCCAGGGTACGCGGGCAACCGCGCAACTCCACGCCCTTCTCCTGCAGCGGTGCGGCAAGCATCAGCAGTGCCTCCTCGGCGATATCTTCTGCAACGAGCAGGGTTTCAAGGGTGTTGCAGGTGCCGTAACGCTGGGTCTTGGAATTCATGGTCACATCGAATGCCTTGCCGATGTCGGCCTGATCGTCGATATAGACATGGCAGATGCCGTCGAGATGCTTGATTACCGGCACCCGGGCATCGCGGCTGATGCGCTCGATGAGTCCCTTGCCGCCACGGGGGATGATGACGTCGATCGACTCCGGCATGGCGATCATGCTGCCGACGGCCGCCCGGTCGGTGGTGGCCAATACCTGCACCGCATCAGCAGGCAGACCTGCTTGCTCCAGACCACGCTGGATGCCGGCGGCGATGGCCTGGTTGGAGTGGAATGCTTCGGAGCCGCCGCGCAGCACCGTGGCATTGCCGGACTTGAGACAGAGGGCCGCCGCATCGGCGGTCACATTGGGCCGCGATTCGTAGATGATGCCGACTACACCGAGGGGCACCCGCATGCGTCCGACCTGGATGCCGCTGGGTCGGTAGTTCATGTCGAAGATCTCGCCGATGGGGTCTGCCAGTCCCGCGATCTGCCGCAGCCCCTCGATCATGGAATCGATGCGTGCCGGAGTGAGTTCCAGACGATCCAGCAGGGCGGCATCGAGCCCCTTGGCGGCACCGGCTTGCAGGTCTTTTTTGTTCTCGACCATCAAAACCGCGCGATTGCTGTCGAGATCATCGGCGATCGCATTCAGTGCGGCGTTCTTTTCGCCGGTGGTTGCAGCGGCCAGGCGGCGGGAGGCGGTGCGGGCCTTGGCGCCCAATCCGCTCATATATGTGGCGATATCGGTGATTTCAGTCATCAACTTATCTCTTTTCGAGGTAATTCAATCCTACCGGTCTTGCTGCCGGGCCAGACAGCCCGTTAGTCTGGACAGGAGGAAATCAGGGAATTCTAACAGAAGTGGTCCAAGTTTCCCCCAGGTGGGCTGATCGTGGCACCGCCCTCCAGAAGGGGGGGCGGCGGTTGCTTGCCCTATTGGAAACTTCAGTGCTACTCAGACATCAGTTTCTCGATAACGGCATTGGTTGCAGCGATCAGAGCATCGGCATCCGTGTCGGTGATCTTTTTGCCGCGCTGGGCCTCAATGGCGCTGATCAGCGCATAGAGTCTGTTGACGGCTGAGACATCATTGTCGGTGTTTACGTCATCCAGTGCGCCGATCGCGGCATCGAGCTTTGCGTCCAGGCTGTTGGCGAGGCCTTCCTGGATATTGAGCGTAACAATCGATTCGACCACTTCGGTGAGCATATCTGCAGGTGGAACGCCCTCCATGTGCAGGCGTTTTACATCCACCTCCGAGATTGCCTGATCATAGATGCGAATGTCATCGATGTCTCCACTCCAGTATCTCCGCTGAAGGGAATCTGATGAGAAGCTGTATCCGAACAGCAGGCTGGTATTGTTGTAGACGGTCTTTACATCGTCCGCTGATTCAGACAACTCGCCGTCGACCCAGAGTTCGCCGTCACTGCCATTTTTATTGATGACGACGTGATGCCATGCGCTGTCTCTGAAATCCGCTGTGGAATCTATGAGATACGTGCCGTCGACGCCTACGCTGCCATAGCCTTCATGGGTCTTGAATCTGATTTCTCCTGTCAGTCTTGGCGGATTTACAGGTCCGATGCTCAAGTAGAAATCATGATAAGGAGTCGTTTTATCGATGATCTTCTGGCCATAACTGAGACTCCAGTCGCCGCCTCCGTCATTCAGGAACCAGAGGCTGACCGAGTAGCTGGGCCAGGAGGGGAAATTCAGGCTTGTTCCGATCTCGATATAGTCACCATAGCCATCAAAATGGTAGGCGTTGTCCGCATTGCCGAACCGGTCGAATGTCAATGCGGTATCTCCATGAATCGTCCCGTCATGACCATTAGAGGTTTCATCGTTTGCATTGCCGTTGAAGGGGTAGTCGGCCACCAGACTGCCGGATAGGTCGGCATTCGCCATGCCGGAAATCAGCAGCGCTGTGGCAAGTGCTGTAAATTTGGAAAACCGCATTGTTAACTCCTTGTCTCTGCATAGGGCGTGGATTGCACGAACTATTTTCAAGACAAAGTTAATGAGTCAACGAGGGACAGTAGTTTGTTCTCCGGGGGTGCGTAAGGAGTTTTGGAAAACCGGGAGGCTATCCAGCGCCCCCAGACATCTCCGTTTCGATCTCACCCTACTCTCTCTCCCCCGACGTAACGCCGCTCTGCTCAAGTGGCGCCTGCGCGGGAGGTTTTCGATGAGCCGAAGAGCATTCGCCTAATTAAATTATAGTCCGTGAATCCGCTCTTCGTGAAAGTCCGAGTGTTTTAGTGGGAATTAACTTTTATCAAAGCAGCACAATACAGGCTCTGGTACATTGCCCACCGTTTGATGATTGGAAAATTTGAATTCATTAAGGAATCACAGATGACAGCAGCAGTTGCAGTCGCAGAAAAACAGAATCGATACCCGCCCGGTGACCTGGTAATCTGGATCTTCATCCTTGCGGAGTTGTTGGTTTTCGCCGCGTTCGCTGCCAGCCATGGAGAGCGAAGCGAAGGCTGGTAGTCCCCGGTAGCCGCGAGGCCGCACTGCTTACCCGGCGTGCCTTGCGCCAGAGGGGAAGCAAAGTAGGCATCCGAGCGCGG
>JAESPE010000140.1 GCA_016756835.1 gamma proteobacterium endosymbiont of Lamellibrachia anaximandri
CTTGCGAGGTTGTCGCGTAGTGCCAGTGACCGGGACGGCCGGGGCACAAACAGGCTGTCGAAGGCCGAGTCGATTTTGGGGACTGGGATGTCCCAAAATCTTTCACGAGGTCGAAGACTCACTTGCTCTTGATGGCAGAGGTACTTGCCACTTTTGCCCACCATCTTCACCCGGGCACTGGCCAGGGCAACACTCTCTGGCAGTACAGTCGTGGCATCAAACTCTGCCGAGCTCAGGATTGCTACCGGTACCACACCGGAAGAGCTCAGGTTGATGCTGTTGATGGAGCTGCCCGGCTTGATGTCGATCTCCACCGGGATCGTGTCTTCCATCTCAATCTGCAGCTTGATGGCGGCCTCAGCCACGCCACGGCTAAACACGTTGCAGTAACTGCCATCCCAGGCCCGCATTGCCAGTGTATTCTCACCCTGGTTCAGATAGGAAGTGACATCAACCCAACCGGTCTGATTGGCACCACCAGTGAGGTCGATATAGGCCAATGTGCCATTGATGTAGAGCTGGAACTCATCATTCACATCGAACTTGGCGGTTGCACCAAGCAACGGTCGATCGACCGTGAACTGATAGCGGAAATAGGCCTCATCCGGACCGTAGATATACTCGCCGCATTCAGCTGGGCAATCCCACATGAAGACCTCCAGATCGGGGCCGGGAGGATTTCCATACCAGATCGCAAACGGCGTAGGCGCAGTAGCATTACGCCAACCGGAGTCATCGAAGCCCGCTTCCGTCCACGCCGGCCCAGCAGAACCGAGGGTCCCCGGGCAGATACCCGGATCGGCCACCGCATTAAATGACTTCCAGTCGCTGCTGCTCTCGACGACGAGCGTACCCGCCAGCGCCGGCGCTACGAAAAGGCACCCTGCCAACACCGCTAATATCAGGCTCCATTTGAAAGGCGAGGTTGGCGAACTCAAGCGTGTTTGTCTAAACATCACACACCCCCCCACAATTTTGACAGATGAACTATGATCCTTACGAAAATGCTGCAGAAATCCCTTCCTGTACTATAATTTTAGGTTTGGATTCAAAAGGTTTTATTGACCCCTGTCATTGCAGCGTCGACTAATGAACTTCAGGTGAATAATAGGGAAATATAAGGGACGTACCACGGTTGTTAGAGGCTGTTGAGCTTTCTCTTCGTTTGGGTTTGGCATTGGGCCGTGAAGTGGAGGATACTTCACAGTTGCCACTCACCGCCGTGCTGCAGGGCCGGCGTAACGACCATTTCAACCTGGAGTCTGCAAGATGTTTCGTAAAGAGCTGAAGGTCCTGGATTGCACGATCCGGGATGGGGGCCTGATCAACAATTACCAGTTCTCGCTGGATTTCGTGAAGGCGGTGTGGCGGGCAACCTGCGAGGCAGGTGTCGATATCGTGGAGCTTGGCAAGAAGCTGACCGAGAGCGACGAGTACACCCGGGACAAATACGGTGCCTGGAACTTCTGCGACGACGACGACCTGCGGCGTGTTATCGACTCCCACGAGTGCGAAAAGCCACCCCTGGTGGCGGTTATGTACGATGTGGGCCGGGTGGATATCCACAAACTCCAGCCCAGGGACCAAAGCCCCATCGACATGGTCCGCATCGCCTGCTATGTGCACCAGATAGATGCAGGCCTGGAGTTGGTGAAACGCTGCAAAGACTTGGGGTATCTCACCACCATGAACATCATGGCCGCCTCCGCCGCCATCGAAACCGAACTGGTGGAGGGGTTACAGGAGGTCGATCAGACCACTGAGCTGGACTATCTCTACCTGGTGGATAGCTTTGGCGCCTTCTATTCCGAGCAGGTGACCTATTATCTCAAGCTGTACCAGAAATACGCGCCGAGCAAGGAGCTGGGTTTTCATGCCCACAACAACCAGCAGCTGGCTTTTTCCAATACCCAGCAGGCGATCATCGATGGGGTCAATCTGCTGGACGCCACCATCAACGGCATTGGTCGTGGTGCCGGCAACTGTAACCTCGAGTTACTGTTGAACTTCCTCAAGAACCCGAAGTTCCACGTGCGTCCCATCTACAAGGTGATTCAGGAGGATTTCGTCCCACTGCGTGAACAGATCGAATGGGGCTTCAACGACATCTACGGCATCAGCGGCCACCTTAACCAGCACCCCCGTGATGGTATGAAAGTACGCGGCAACCCGGAATTGAAGGACAAGTGCTACGATTTCTACCTTGAATCCCTGCGCCTGGAGGGTGGGGATTGAGAAAAACGAAGCGGGCGCCGTTCATGGCGCCCGCTGCATTCTCATCAATGACTTCCCCAAAGTGACTCCACCCGCTGATCCCGACGGCAGGCATAGCGGTAGTACCTATAGCGCACAGGGTTCTTGAGATAGTAGTCCTGGTGGTACTCCTCGGCGGGATAGAAGGTCGCAACAGGCTTCAGTTCGACTTTGATCTGCGCTTCAAAAGGCTTGTTCTGTCTGACCTTGGATAGTGACTGATATGCCGCTGCCTTTTGTTTTGATCCCCGGTAAAAAATAACCGGCCGGTACTGTGGGCCGCGATCGCAGAACTGGCCATCGTCGCGGGTGGGGTCGATATGGCGCCAGAAGTAATCGAGGATTTCGTTATAGCTTACCCGCTTAGGGTCATAGATCACCTCAACCGCCTCGATATGACCGGTGTCGCCCATTGAGACTTCTTCGTAGGACGGCATATCCAGATGCCCATCTGTGTAGCCGGAGATTGCATCCACCACCCCGTCCAGTTTTTCGTAGTCCGATTCGACACACCAGAAACAGCCCCCGGCGAGGATCGCTGTCTCATATTGGGTGCTCTGGGCTTGAAGCGGAGGGGATAAGAGTGCGGTGAGCATTGCGATGCTGGTTATGTGTCTGTTCATGGTTTCCTAATCTCTGCGCTGAATGAGGTGGGATCGATCCCCCTAGTTAGAACGAAGAATAGTGGGTATGTTCAGAGAAACCATCACGATTTGATAACAATGGTTTAACAAGTCAAAAAACAGAGGGCTTTAGTAAGAAAAAACTCCAGGGTTAAGTATCAGCTTACTGAATTGCAGCGTAGCGCGCCGCCCCCAGCAGGGCAGCCTGGTCGTTGAGGATTACCTTTACCGGTATCGCTTCCATCAGATGGCGCATGCGGCCTTTGTCGAAAAAGGCCTTGAGGAAGGTCGGTTGCTTGAGACGTTGCAGAATCCTCGGCGCGATGCCGCCGCCAAGGTAGACGCCGCCGGACGCCATTATCTTAAGGGCGTGGTTACCTGCTTCGCGTCCGTAGAGGTGGATGAAAAGATTCAATGCCTCGTTACAGATCGGATCTTTTCTCGCCATGGCAGCGTTGGATATGGCCGGGGCGCCGCCGAGTTTGTTCATCTCCTGTTTCAGCCAGCCGGGGGTGGGGGTGCGGCGGTAAGTTCGCAGAAAGCTGTGGATGGCCTCCAGTCCTGGACCAGAGACCAACCGTTCCCAGCTGACATGACCATATTTCTCCGCCAGGGTTTGGTAGAGGGCGAACTCCAGTTCGTTGCTGGGGCTGAAATCGGTGTGGCCTCCCTCTGATGAGAAGGGTCGATGGACGTTGCCATCCCAGTAGAGTCCTGCTTCTCCCAGGCCGGTACCTGCGGAGACGACGGAAGCATTTCCCGGCAGATCCACTCTGCCGGGATTGAGCAGGTGGAAGTCATTGGGGGAGAGCGTGCCTATGCCCCAGGCATTGGCCTCCAGGTCATTGATCAGCCAGGTGTCGTCGAAGCCGAAACGGTCGGTAATGGTGCGGGCGGTGATCTTCCATGGGAGATTGGTGGTCTCACAGCTCTGGTTGACCACTGGGCCGGCGATACCGAAACAGGCGCGTTGAATGCGCCAGGAGAAGTGCTCGCTGAAATCGTCGAGGATCGCCTCCAGCGAGTCGAAGTTCCGGCTGGGATAGGTGGATTCCAGCAGGGTCTCTCCCGGTTTGTTATCCTCGATTCTGTATAACGCCAGACGTGTGTTGGTGCCGCCGATGTCGCCTGCCAAAACTTCCATTCCGATACGCCTTGTCACTAAGGATGTAAGACCATTCTAGCCTAGTCTCTATTCCGAAACCCATAACTCACCACGAAGGAGATAAAGTAGACGAAGGAGGATAAATGCTAATCAATTTGTTGACTTCGTGCCTTCGAGTACTTCGAGGTGAAAAGGGGTTTCTTGGCAGATGCTCCGATGGCAATAATTGATTAAGATAGGCACATGGATGTCTCCCCTATTCTCGATCCACTGAATGAAGCACAGCGTGACGCGGTCAGCGCCTCGGTAGGTAATACTTTGGTGCTCGCTGGTGCCGGTAGCGGCAAGACCCGTGTTCTGGTGCATCGTATCGCCTGGCTGTTGACGGTGGAGGAGGCTACGCCCTGGTCGGTGCTGGCGGTGACATTTACCAACAAGGCGGCCAAGGAGATGCGCGGGCGCATCGAGGAGCTGTTGGGTCAGCCCATCGGCGGCATGTGGGTCGGCACCTTTCATGGATTGGCGCACCGCCTGCTGCGAGCCCACTGGAAGGAAGCAGGACTGCCCCAGAGTTTCCAGATCCTCGATTCAGACGACCAGTTCCGCATGATCAAGCGGATCCTGAAAAGCCTCGACCTGGATGATGCCAAATGGCCGCCACGGCAGGTTCAGTGGTATATCAACGGCAAGAAGGATGAAGGGCTGCGTGCCCAACATCTGGATGATGGTGGCGATCCCTACCAGCACCAGATGATCCGCATCTATACCGAATACCAGGCGGCCTGTGAGCGTGGCGGTATGGTGGATTTCGCCGAGCTGCTGCTGCGTGCCCATGAGTTGTGGCGCGACCGGGCCGACATCCTGCAACACTATCAGGCGCGCTTCCGTCACGTGCTGGTGGATGAGTTTCAGGATACCAACGCAATCCAGTACGCCTGGCTGAGGCTGTTGACCAGGGGTCAGGACAACCTCTTCGTGGTGGGTGATGATGACCAGTCGATCTACGGCTGGCGTGGCGCGCAGGTGGAGAATATCCGCAATTTTGAGCAAAACTGCTCCAATAGCCGTATGTTCAAACTGGAGCAGAACTACCGCTCCACCGGCAATATCCTCAACGCTGCCAATGCACTGATCGGCAACAACCCCTCGCGTCTGGGCAAGCAGCTCTGGACCGCCGACGGCGAGGGTGACCCGATCAACCTCTACTCTGCCTTCAACGAGGTGGATGAGGCGCGGTTTGTCATCGAGCGTATCCGCCAGTTCATCTCCGATGGCAACAGTCGTAGTGAATCGGCGATTCTCTACCGTACCTCTGCCCAGTCGCGGATCTTTGAAGAAGCGCTTGTTCAGTCGGCGATTCCCTACCGGGTCTATGGTGGGCTGCGTTTCTTCGAGCGCGCTGAGATCAGGGACGCCATGGCCTATCTGCGTCTGCTCAACAACCCGGATGACGATGCCGCCTTTGAGCGTGCGGTGAACATGCCGCCACGGGGGATCGGACCCAAGACCGTCGATGCGGTGCGGGCGCACGCCAGGGATTTCAACGTCTCTCTCTGGGTGGCGACTGCGGAGCTGCTCAAGGGGGGCGCCATGCCCCGCCGGGCGGCCAACTCACTGCAGGGATTTCTCGATCTGGTCGAGGCGCTGCGGATCGATACTGCGGCCCTGGGTCTACCTGAAAAAGTTGATCAGGTGCTGGCCGCCAGTCGTCTGCCGGAACACTTCGAGAAGAGCCGGGACGGCAAGGGTCAGGACCGCAAGGAGAACCTGGAAGAACTGGTCAACGCCACCCGCCAGTTTGGCTACGAGGCCCACGCAGATGAGGAGATGGACGAGCTATCCGCCTTTCTCTCCCACGCCGCGTTGGAGGCGGGGGAGGCCCAGGGCGATCCCTTCGAGGACTGCGTGCAGTTGATGACCCTGCACTCCGCCAAGGGGCTGGAGTTCCCCCAGGTCTTCTTGGTGGGTGTCGAAGAGGGACTCTTTCCCCACAGTATGTCGGCGGATGACCCGGAGCGTCTGGAAGAGGAGCGGCGGCTCTGTTATGTGGGGGTGACCCGCGCCATGCAGACGCTCTATATGAGTCATGCCGAAAGTCGCCGTCTGCACGGGCAGGAGAACTATCCCCGGCCCTCCCGCTTCTTGCGGGAGATCCCCTCGTCACTGATGCGTGAGATCCGCTCCGGACCTCAGGTCACCCAGCCCCTCTACAGCAAACCGGCTCGCGCCTACACCGATGAGTCGGTGGGTTTCAGTCTGGGTCAGCGGGTCATTCACCCCAAGTTTGGTGAAGGCGTCGTCCTGAATGCCGAGGGACAGGGGCGTAGCGCCAGGGTGCAGGTCAATTTTGAAACCGAAGGCAGCAAGTGGCTGGTGGTCGCCTATGCGAACCTTTCGCCTTGCTGAAACTGAGTGAAACAGCCCGCCGAATGGGCAGAACCTGGAGAAGTTGATGAAACGCCGTGAATTTATAAAAAAAGTGGGCGCCGGCTCTTTGGTGGCAGGCGCGGCCCTTGCCGTTTCGCCGGTGGTGCAGGCAAAAGCGCAATTCAAATGGAAGATGGTTACCACCTGGCCGAAGAACTTTCCCGGCCTCGGCACCGGGGCGAACAAGCTGGCCCAACTGATCACCGAGATGAGCGGCGGGCGCATCAAGGTAAAGGTCTATGGCGCAAAAGAGCTGGTGCCGGCGTTTGAGGTATTCGACGCAGTCTCCCGCGGCACCGCCGAGATGGGCCATGGCGCGGCCTACTATTGGAAGGGTAAGAGCGAGGCGGCGCAGTTCTTCTCCACGGTGCCCTTCGGCATGACGGCCCAGGAGATGAATGGCTGGCTCTACTATGGTGGCGGTCTCAAGCTGTGGCGCGAACTCTACAAAAAGTTTGGCATGATCCCCGCACCGGCCGGTAACACCGGCGTGCAGATGGGTGGCTGGTTCAACAAGGAGATCAACAGCGTGGATGATCTCAAGGGGTTGAAGATGCGTATCCCCGGCCTGGGCGGCGAAGTGTTGAAGCGGGCAGGCGGCACACCGGTCAATCTGCCCGGTGGCGAGCTGTTCACCTCACTCCAATCCGGCGCCATCGATGCCACTGAGTGGGTGAATCCTTACAACGACCTTGCCTTCGGTCTCTTCAAGGCGGCCAAATACTACTACTATCCGGGTTTCCATGAGCCAGGCACCACGTTGGAGGCGGTCATCAACCAGAAGGCCTTCGATGCGTTGCCCAAAGATCTGCAGTCCATCGTGCTCAACGCCTGCAAGGTGGTGAATCAGGATATGCTGGCGGAGTACACCGCGCGTAATCCGGCGGCACTCAAGACCCTGGTGGAGAAACATAAGGTCGATATCCGCAGCTATCCGAAGGACGTCATTGCAACCCTGCGTAAATACTCGGAAGAGGTTGTGCAGGAACTGGCCGGCAAGGACGATTTTACCAAGCGGGTCTACGACGCCTACAGCGCTTTTCTGAAGGGATCCCGTGAATGGGGCGCGCTCTCCGATATGGCTTATCTCGACGCCCGCGACCGGGGCTGATTGGCAATGTCATCCGCTGCCAGCCATGGAGAGCGAAGCGAAGGCTGGTAGTCCCCGGTAGCCGCGAGGCCGCACTGCTTACCCGGCGTGCCTTGCGCCAGAGGGGAAGCAAAGTAGGCATCCGAGCGC
>JAESPE010000141.1 GCA_016756835.1 gamma proteobacterium endosymbiont of Lamellibrachia anaximandri
GACGTGACGAGTTGAGGCGCCAATACGAAGCCGCCGAGAGGGATGAGAGACAACGCCGGGAGGCAGAAGGGCGTTTGTCAGTGGCTACGACCCCAGGTGAACAGCGTATTCTGGCCATGGAGGCAAGGCAGACGATAGATGGGCTGAAGAAACAAGAGAGTGAATTACAGGAGAGTCGAGCTGCTGGCGACTCCGATGTCAATGTAACCTCGATCGCGGTGGAGGAGTTGAAACTGGCTTATCGCCAATCAGAAGTTACCTTAACCGGGATTCGCGTCAGAACGAACGAATATGAAAAGAGAATTAAAGCGCTGAGGGAGAAGCTGGATACCCTGCCACCGGTAGAGGCTGAACTGAAAAGGCTCACTCAAGATTACAACAACAACAAAGAGACATATGAGCAGTTGGTCCAGCGCTTGGAATCTGCCCGCATGTCAGAACAAATGAGTAGATGATGTCGAATGAGTTTTTTTTGCGGCGTCAACAAGCCCTAAATAGTGCTGCTAGGCTTTTGTGAACTGAATTTGACCTGACAAACACCTTCTGAAAAGTCGGTAACTGTCAGGTCCCGCTTCGCATCCTGAGCGTTACGACACACTTTTGAAGCTAAATGATAATTTTACGAGAGCAATTTTTCCTTTTGTGCGGAGAACTCTTCGCTAGTTAGCAATCCTTGTTTTTGTAACTCACTCAGTTTTTTCAATTCGTCAGCAACTGACATTTGTAGATTAGCGGTAGTGTTTTCAGTGATTAATTGTTCTCTTTGCGCAGTATCCTCAGCATCGGCCTGTTTAATGATGATTTCCAATAATCCATGCCAATGCCTAGCCTTTCTCATTGCTGCATCGTAACCACTTATCATCTCCATTACGCCATAATACAAAGTTGATTAAAGGTTCAACAGCACGCTTCTCACCAAGTTCACCAAGTACCTCGGCTGCCGCTGCGCGAGCTATATCACTATCAAAACTACTTTCGTCACAGATAAAGTTGACCAGAGGATCGACAGCACACTGCTCACCAAGTTTAGCAAGCGCCTTCGCTGCATTTCTACGACAGTCGGAACCACTATGTACATTATCGAGGACGCTAATCAGCAGTCCCACAGCGTGCGGGTCGCCTGAATTGCCGATGCGTATAAAGTCAATAGGCTCACCTATAATCAATTGATTCCATTTGGTTAAGCCGAGCTTATAAAGAGCCTTGGCGGCATTTCTGCGAACGGTAGGTTTATTTCCGAGGGCATTGATCAGCGGATCGGTAACAAACGGGCCATCGAGTAAGGCAAGAACCTCGACGGTATTGCTGCGTACGGTAGTATCTTTGTCATCGAGGGCTTTAATCAGCAGACCAACAGTTCGCGGGTTACCTAGTGGGCCATGCGGAAAGTATTGTTACTAATCAATTTTGACACGAGTCAAACCGAACGATTATTGAACTACGATAATTAAGATGAGTTGTTGTTACGTTACAGAATTAACCGCATGGCCCACTAGTTGGGCAAGCGCCTTGACGGCATTGCTGCGTACGGTAGTATCTTTGTCACCGAGGGCCTTGATCAGCGGACCAACAACTCGCGTGTCACCGAGTTGGGCAAGCATTGCTGCATACGGCAGGATCTTTGTCACCAAGAGCCTTGATCAGCGGACCAACAGCTCGTATTTTTACGTATAGTAAATGCTTCATCCAGTCGAACATGATTGATTTTCCTACGGTTCACTTTCTAGAAATCATAGAAACGGTGAAAAACAGCTTGGGATTTCATCACCAGTCCTGGTACGCAGTTGGTGGCATTTCAGATTGCGCTGGCTGATTGTCACATGCCTTTTTATGTTTCGCTAACAGTTAAGCATTTATCCCGTGTGCGCAGCATGCGCGGATAAATGCCTGTTGGACTGAGCCGCCGTGAGGCAAGCGTCCAAACTTATTTTAATAAGAAATTGCTTTTGGCCGGTCGGCCATGATGGAGGCGCAAGACACCCGGCTGGGCAGAGATGCCCATGGATACGTGCTGCCGCCTTGAGGTTTGAACGGGGTTTGGGGCCATTTCCCTGCCTCCTGTGCCGCTTTTCAGACCATCTTAGCCGATTTTTATTCCCCATGGCGAGCCTGTCCCTCAGGCAATAACCTGATGATTTCGCACGTCTCTTTGACGTGGGTTTCTGGAGAAAAGGAATCTGAAACGAGGGGCGTTGGTCTGGATTTTTGCAGTTCCTCTCTGAGTGCGATGAGTTGCTGCTTTTCCTGTTCAAGTTCAGCCAGCCTCGAATCGATAGCGGAGATATCACGAAGCTTATCTCCGCTGCGATATTGATTAGGCATGAGCTTGAGGCGGTTTGATCAGCGACTCAGCCGGAATACCCAAGCCTTCGTGGAGCTTCCAGATCATCTTCAAAGTCAGCGAGCGCTTGTGATTAAGGATCTCGTAAACGCGATTACTTTTACCGATCATGGGCTCCAGGTCTTTTACGGTTAAGCCCTTGCGTTCCATTTCGTACTTGATCGCCTCAACAGGATCGGGCAAGTCCATCGGGAAGTGCTTGGATTCATAGGCCTCAATAAGAGTAACCATGACATCCAGCTTTTCGCCTTCTGGCGTATCCGGCCCAGCCATCATCAGGCTTTCAACTTCTTTTAATGCCGCGTGGTAGTCGGCATCAGTTTTAATCGGTTTGATGTCCATCGTTAATCCTCCGGCAGTTAAATGGTTTGCACATCAATCTTGTCATACTGCGAGTGGGTGCCAATAAAGCGGATGTATACAACCCTGTAGGGGTAGTTGATCCAGACGACAAGTCGATACTTGTTCCCCGCAATATTGAACACCACGCGTCCATCTTTAAGGATGCTGGCGTTCCTGAAATCCTGCTTTACATCGCTGGGCGAACTCCAGTCGGCTTGCAAGGCATGACGGTGCCAAGCCAGTGTTGGTTCCTTGGCATCCTGATACTCCGGGTTCTCTTCCCAGAGGGCTTTCAGCGTCGACAGTGCGATGATTCGCATGCTTTAAATAATAGTCCCATAATGGGACCAGGGCAACAGGTTTTTTGGACGTAGTCCAATCAGGCTGGCATTATCAAAGTAGATATCCTTACGGAATAGTGTTCGAAAGAGACATTGAGTACTTAGGGATTTATGGAGAAAATGAAACCATTTCAAGAAATTTCTGAGCATGGTATTTTTCATGGTATTACCGCCTACACCAACAACTAAGCCATTGAAAATAAGCCTAAAAAATGCCTCGTTTACAATCGAGTGGGAGTAGTTTTTTTGTGTCGCTCCGCGACGGTATCGTTTTAACGGGGCTTGGATATGGCACATCCATGTGCCATACCCTTCGGGCAGCTAGAGCTGTCAAATGGGCATCATGCCCATTTTGTCGCGCCCCTACGGCAGGTTACTTTTCTTTTCACGAAAAAGAAGCTCCGTTATAAAAACCGTCGCGTAGCGACACAGCAATTATGACATTTGATAAACAAGACCACCACTACATGGAACTCGCCCTCGAACTCGCCGCCCAGGCAGAGACAGAAGGAGAGGTCCCCGTAGGCGCCATCCTGGTCCGAGACGACAAAATCATCGGCCAGGGATGGAATCGCCCGATCTGCCACCATGACCCCACTGCCCACGCCGAAATCATGGCCTTGCGTGATGCTGGACGGCGGGAAGAGAACTACCGCCTGCCCGGCTCCACTCTTTACGTTACACTTGAACCCTGTCCCATGTGTGCCGGTGCGATCATTCACGCCAGGGTGGAGCGGGTGATTTATGCTGCCCGTGATCCTCGAAGCGGTGCCGCCGGCAGCGTGTTCGATCTCCTGCCTTCCGATTTGCGTTTCAACCACCGTGTCGAGTGTGAAGGGGGTTTATTGGAGATGGAGAGTGGTGAACGCTTACGGCAGTTTTTCAGGCTACGCAGAAAAAACAAGGAGTAGAGGATTGAAAGCCATGTTGAGAAAGCCATTCTATCTATTGGCCGTTGCCTGTCTGTTGCAGCCGGTATTGACGAGGGCGGATGCTGTTGGTGAACATGAAGAGTGCCTGCTCGATGCCCTCAGGAATGCGCCCGGAGACACGACGATAGCCGAGCTCAGGAAAGGTTGTAAGGATGCTGGAAATAATCAGATAACTGACAATACAGCACCAACAGTCGCGGTTGACGAACCGCCTGCATCCTCCCCGGTTGAAAAACGGCTGCAGAGTGAGAAGTCGACACAGGATAATCCCTTTGTCATTACCCCGCACAAGATGAACTATGTACTCTTCGCCTCCTATGAGAGCGATCCAAACACTGCGCCATACAGTGAGATCGCGCCAAGTGACAATGTTTTGGATAACACCGAGATAGAGTTTCAGTTGAGCCTCAAGGTTCCGGTGATGGAGGATCTTTTCGGGGGTATCGGCAGCGTCTATATGGCCTATACGAACCACTCCTATTGGCAGGCATATAACAAACCGATCTCTTCACCTTTCCGGGAGACCAACCATGAACCAGAGGCCTTCCTTGACTTGAAAAGTGATTGGACACTGTTTGGCTGGAGAAATCCGCTCAACCGTTTTTCGATCGTGCACCAGTCAAACGGACAGAGCGGCAACCTCTCCCGGAGCTGGAATCGCCTCTATGCCCAGTTCATTCTGCAACGGGGGGATATGGTGCTGAGTATCAAGCCCTGGTACCGCATACCCGAAGATGCGGAGAATGATGATAACCCCGATATCGATGATTTTCTGGGGCATGGTGAACTTGCAGGTGTCTATAAAAATGGCCATCACACCTACAATTTCATGTTGCGGAATAATTTATTAAGTGACAACAAAGGGGCGGTGGAGCTGGGTTGGACCTTCCCGCTTTATGGCCGCCTTCGGGGTTATATGAAATATTTCAACGGTTATGGCGAAAGTCTGATCGACTATAATGCCAAAAGTCACCGCTTGGGTTTTGGCATCGCTTTGACCGATTGGCTATGATGTTATGGCTGCCTGGCTACAAGGCATCGGGCGAGATCGAGAGGGCATAGGGTAATTCCGGCTTCCCGCTCGGTGGTGCCATCTGTAGCTGTTTCCATTTGAGCAGTTCGTAGTAGGCTCTTATGTTATCGACATAGTTGACGGGCTCCTGCCCACGGGCATAGCCGTGTTTTACTGTTGAATACCATTTTTTCCTGCTGAGCAGGGGGAGATGTTTTTTTACATCTGCCCACTTGTCGGGATTCGCTCCCTGTCGCTGGGTAATGATGCGGGCATCTTCAAGATGCCCGAAACCAACGTTATATCCTGCTAGCGTCATCCAGAATCGGTCAGGCTCCTCGATGCGTTTTGGGATCTTCTTTTCGATTATTTCGAGATAACGGGCACCACCGGTGATGCTCTGTTCCGGGTCCAACCTGTCTGTCACCTTGACCTGTTTTGCGGTGTTACGGGTCAACATCATGATGCCGCGTACGCCGGTGGGTGATTTTGCCTTCGGGTTCCAGTGCGACTCCTGATAACCGATTGCAGCGAGCATTTGCCAGTCGATACCAATCTCTTCTGCGGCTGTTTTGAACAGCGCTTCATATTTTGGCAGGCGTTTGTCGGTGTGTCTCAGGAAGGTTCTTGATTCGACAAAGTTGAGTCGATCGACATGGCCATAGTGGCGTTCGATCAATTGCGCCAGTGTGCCGTCCTTACGGATACGGTCGAAGAAGTTCTGCATGACGTCAAACAGACTGCTGTCTTCCGTATGCGCCATTGCCCAAGCGAGCTGCTGGGGTTTTGTCAGATCAAAAGCAACGCGTATGTTCTGCATAAAACGGCGGTTGACAGCGATCTCATTGGAATCTGCAATGGTGTAGTCGATCTTCTCATCCTGTACTCGCTGTAGCAGGTCTCCGCTCTCCAAATCACTGGGGCTTGACCAGCTCAATTCAGGATACTCCTTCAATAATCTACGCAACTCCTCTTCGTGACTGCTGCCCGGCAGTACCTCTATCGATTTACCGATAAGATCTTCGACCTTTCGTGGCCGCTGTTTGCCGCCCCGATAGACAACCTGTTGGGTTATCTCCTGATAGGATGGGCCGAAACGCAAGCGGGTTTCACGGGCCTGTGTGATAGTCAGTCCTGCGGCTGCAAGATGTGCTTCGCCCCGCGTAACCATTGGCAGCAACTCCTCGAAGCCTTTGGGTATGACAAAGCGGGCTTTGACTCCAATCTCTCTGGCGAACTGCTGGACCAGATCGTATTCCAACCCTGTTAGTCCATCGGACCCTTCATAATAGGTCGTGCCACTGTTGCGCGTGGCTATGACCAATTCACCACCGGCTTTGATCTGATCGATCAACGGAGGCGGAATTGAACAGCTGGCCAGTAAGAGTAATGATATTACGTATAGGGAGAGGCGCATGGTTAAGCGGGCATCTAGTGTAAAAACTTTGCCAGTTTCAGATTATTAGTGTTATTGGACTATAGATAACTGACCTTTGATAAGGAATCAAGCCATATTATTTTCGATAGACAGCTGACCGTCTCGTCGGGATATAATAATCGACTGAGTTTTCAGGAGAGGTGCCAGAGTGGCCGAATGGGCCTGACTCGAAATCAGGTGAACGCTCGCGCGTTCCGAGGGTTCGAATCCCTCCCTCTCCGCCAATCACACTAAAAAATACCATTAGAAACAGTGCCTTGAGTATTTTTCAATGCGGTTAGTCTCCCAGCTGGCCCCATTAATGGATTATTTGTCGGGTATTATCTCCCAGTAACCACTCCTCTCCAAAGTCAATCGTTCAGCGATTTTCCCAACCTTTTGCAATAAGCTCATATCAGTAAGTAACACAGCAATGGATGCATCGTAGCTTGCCTGAACAATCTCTATTTTCAGCTGTGATTGACAGTGTCTCGTTCGAAGTAGGGCTTGTTTGCACCTGAAGATGATCAAGTCCCTAATCGCAAGGATTAAAGTTCCATAAGCCGACCGTGATCAAGCGGGATTTCACTCATGATCATCAAAACATTTTGGTTTATAAGACCCCGGGTACGTTTTTTCAGAACATTATGACGGACTGTGGAGATACCAGGCATTAAGAACTGAGTGGAATTTCAAACCACAGTAAACAAGTTTTGAGGAGTTAGTAACTGTCATTCAACAGCTTAACCGTGCACACAATCAACAGGTGAATAATGGGGCTGGTGAAAATTTAAACGAAACCGCAAAAGAAAGAGTGATAAACCATGTAGACGCAGCAAACAAGACAAGCGGCGCGGGAGAGAATAAACCTGATGAACCCCGGTTTTACCCAAAAACACCGGAGGGCAAAAAACGTTCGGCAATGAATGCAACAAAGCACGGCATGAGGTCGGCAAAGTGGCGGGTGTTAGAAAAACAGATAACCATGCTGGCGATGCAAGAAAGAGAAGCAAGAAAGCTGGTTGACGGTACTTGAGTGTGTGTGGGGCAAAACTTACCTAAATCCCAAAATTTCCCCAAAAAACCGGGCGGAGTTAACGCCGCCCGGTTCGTCTTACTACTTCCTAGTGTTGGACGAAGCCGCTTCGCGGAGAAAAACCGATCCATGACAACTTCCTGAATAAAATTAAAATGTAACCTCACGCCCTCAAACAGAGGGACATTCACCCATGAAT
>JAESPE010000142.1 GCA_016756835.1 gamma proteobacterium endosymbiont of Lamellibrachia anaximandri
CTTCCCCTCTGGCGCAAGGCACGCCGGGTAAGCAGTGCGGCCTCGCGGCTACCGGGGACTACCAGCCTTCGCTTCGCTCTCCATGGCTGGCAGCGTTTGAAGGTCTGGACCATCGTCGCCGATGAGAATATGCCGTTAGGAATTCCGGGGACAGAATTCCAGAGTTTCACCGGACGGGAAATGGATCGTTTTCTGGGCCGGGGTGGACGTACCGTTCATGAGGTGGGACTTATTGATGTTCTGGATATGTTGCGGCTGATGGAAAATCTGCCTGATAACAGGGTACTGGTGGGCATACAACCCGCTAGCCTCGACTGGGGAGATCGTCCCACGGAAAAGGTAGCCAGGGCCATTCCCAAAGCAGCTGTCGAAGTATTGAGACATCTCCGCCTTTGGGGTTGCGATTCCGACATGCAAGAAAATTCCTCTATTCAATAGGGAGGGTTAGGACTCGCGAAACAATAACTCCCTGTTTTGCTTCGATAGCTCTTAGATGTAGAAAATGGACTCTTGAATCAGTAAATATCTCTTCTGTTTAAGAACGCCCCCAGTTTCTTGTCCCTTTCGTTCATATGAATGATGAAGCAGTCACATGAAACATTGAAATTTGTAAGGAAAGTGTCTACCACCCCAACTGACAACCTGCTTTCAGTATCTTCCAGATATGAGATCAGGGCGTCGTGCTCCACTTTATGGTTGGAGTAATCCGGATAGCCATGGGATCTCATTAAGTCTTCTTCTGTATCGAAGTGTATTCGTGTAGTCACGATTAACTCCGAAAGCTGCTTCCTCAGCACTTTCATTTCCGCACCCAGTTCAACGGACTCATTCAGTTCATTGACAAGTCTGGCTAGATTTTGGTGCTGGTCATCTATTCGCGAAATGTTGATGCTGTATTCGTTACGCCAGACAATATGCGTCATACGTTCTCTCCTGGTATATCTTTATGCGGAACAGCCTAGCATAGGTGATAATGGCTCGCCTGCTTCCAGCTCACATGGGACGCGATCCACCTGCCGGTTGTGCGTTGGTCAGTTCCTGCGCTGGAATATTCCCGGATATTTGCTCTTCCGCTGCTTGCTCTGCATGGATTCGGCTCTGATATGGCCACACGCGTGTTTGCTGCGGCTATCAAATAACTGAAATGTGAAATACCATCCTGACTGTCCAGACAATGAACTCAATTTAAAGTGATCGCTGATTGCGCCATAACGAAACCCTGCTGGGGGACACCATGAATACGTCCCTGTAGGCTCGATGCTGCCAGCAGACGACACCAGGCCACTCCATGGGTTTAACTTGGCACTTGCCCGGAAACCTCTATTGCCCAGGCACGGCGTATAAAGAGAGACCCTATTGTGTAACCTGTCAGTTGAAGTAAAAAACCGGCAGAGACCAACCCAACTGCATAGGGAATCGCAGGCGATGTCACCAGCATTTCCAGGCCATGTGCATAGCCATGCAACACGGCAAAGAGCCCCACGATTGCCATATCTGATAATATCGGCAACCGCATTTTCAGCACTATCATCAGACCTAAGACCGGCAGCGATAAAGTGTTCAGGGTCTCCATCAGAGGAACAGCGAACCCCGACAGACCCAATGACATTCCGAGCAAGAGCATGGCAATGGATGCAACAGACATGCGCCATGCCTGGGTTTTTTTGAGGAAAGAGATCCAGAGACCGAGCCCGAACATGGTGACCAGATGGTCAATCCCCGAGATGGAATGCAGAATGCCGCTTAGGAAAACATCGGTGCCTGCAGCCCCGATATGCGCCAATGCCGACCCCGGCAATAGGCTTATGAAAATGGCAAGAGAGAGGGATCGAAGCTGTGGATAGTGCGCAGGATCTCGGTCGGCTGTTTGGGATCGTGCAGTCGATGGCCTTTTAACGCCGCCTCGTAAGGCCCTGTCTGACCCTGGAATCGCGGGGGGCCTCCATATAGCCCACGCCCTGTGCTTGTTTGGGCCAGCTGGAAGGCTCCCAGAATTGGTCATTAAAGGTTTTGACGTCGCCCGCCTTGATGTTGGTGATGAGTTGGTCATACCAGCCCTGCATCGAATCGGCCATTATCTTGGATTCCAGGGTTCGCGCCGCCGTGCGTCCCAATGTGGAGAAGAGCCCTTCAACCGGCAGGCCCAGGGTTTTCAGAGTCATATTCACCAGTTCCTTGGTCTGCTCATGACCCTCGGCATAGAGCATCAATACGCGGGCCAGAGACCCGACCTCCATCGGCTTGCCCCGCCAGCGGGGAGACTTGAGCCAGGAATAGGGCTGCTCCACGTCCAGGTGTTCGTAAGGAGGCTCCGGCCCCGTGTAGTTAAGGCTGGTTTCGCCCTTGTATGGGTGCAGGCCCTGCTCCTTACCCCCTCATAGTCGCACCAGGCATGGCTGACGAACTCTTGGATCTGCGCTTCGTCATGGGGATCGATCTCATGCAAGGTGGATAGATCGCGGTTCAGGATGACACCGGCAGGGAACATATTCGTACTTGGACCATCCGGGTTAGTCGGGAGATCGCCGTAACAGAGGAAGTTACCCACACCTTCTCCCTGTTTGGACCAATCCTTATAAAATCCTGCAATGGCCAGGGTATCCGGCACATAGACTTGGTCGACGAATTCCTGCATCTGTCGGATGACGTTCTGTACCTGTTGCAGACCCACGATGTCTACCGCGGTTCCGGCCTGCTGCTCCGAGTCGACACTGATGGCGCAGGGCACGCCGCCCACTACGAAATTGGGGTGAGGGTTCTTGCCGCCAAAGATGGCGTGCAGTTTGACCACATCCCGCTGCCAGGAGAACGCCTCCAGATAGTGGGCCACCGCCATTAGGTTAGCCTCAGGCGGCAGTTTATAGGCCGGATGCCCCCAATAGCCATTGGCAAATATACCCAGTTGGTCGCTCTCGACAAACTTCTTGATCTTCTTCATGTCAGCAAAGTAGCCGGGGGAGGACTTGGCATAGTTGCTGATAGACTGAGCCAGTTCCGAAGTCGCTTTGGGATCAGCATCCAGAGTCCAGACTACATCCACCCAGTCCAGAGCATGCAGATGATAGAAATGCATCACGTGGTCGTGGATAAATTGTGCACCAATCATCAGATTGCGGATGAGTTGGCTTCGTCAATAATAGCTCCCTTCATCATGTGCCTCGATGCGAAGATGTCCTTCGATTCGGGTGATGGGGTCGACAACGATACGTTCACTCATGATTATTATTCTCCAGCATTCGAGGCTGCCGTTGCAGCAGCTACTTGATCATCATCTACTAGCTGATCGTCTACCAATTCCAACAGGCTGTCCACGTTTTACCCCAACGGTTCTTGACACGGCCCGCCTCAAAATTGAGCCAGCAACTGACCACTACCGTATCTGCTCCGGTGCTCTCAACTTGCTCGATCTTGATTTTGAACGCCTTATCCCGTAGTGGGGTGGCGCGCTGCAGCAGGAAGACGGCTGCGCCTCCGCCACAGCACCAGTTATATTCGCGGCTGGCCGGCATCTCTACGAAATCCGCATCCATTGCCCTGAGTACGTCGCGAGGCTCCTCGAAGGCGCCGCCGCGTCGCCCCGTTTTGCAGGGATCGTGGTACCAGGCCAACAGTCGGTGGACCGCGAAGGTGTGGCGCAGATCGTGAAGGCGCGGTTTAGCATGACCGCCGCCGGCGATGCCGCATTGTTCGAGCAGACAGTGGAAGCACTGGTTGACCGTACAGTGATGCAGGTGGCAGCCGCGCTGGTTCAGAAACAGCGGTGATTCAGGCGAACACGGAGGGATGTGCCGGCGCCGGTCCACATAGCATGCGAGTACCTTGGCTGTGGAATCGCTCAAGGGCACCCAGCGGGCCTTGCGGAACTTGCCTTGGGCGATGAAAAGCCGGGCCGTATCGCGGTGAAAGTTATCGAGCTTCAAGGCCATCGCCTCACCGATCCTCAAGCCAGTGCTATACAGTAACCCCAGCAAGGTCTGGTAGGTTGGTCCTCTCAGCGTGTCGGGCGGCGGCAGACGGGCCGCGGTGGTCAGCAAGGCGCAAACCTCCTGCTCACTGTAGATGTAGGGTGCAAAGGCGGTTTTTGAAGAGGGCGTTCTCCCGGGTTCGGGCAGATAGGTCAATGGGTCGCTGCGGGAGAGGTATGCGCACAGTTGCCTGAGTACGCCCATTCGGTTGGCCCGCCCCCGTGGCGCGAGGCCTGAGAGCGTGCGTTCATAGGCCTCGACAGCCTCTCGGGTCAAGCGTGTTTCGGCCCACTTGCGTGCGACTAAAAAGCGGTCGAAGTAGAGCAGCAGCCGCGCCTGCGTCTGATAATCCGACCCTTCGACCTGGCGCAGCTCGATTAACCGGCGAATCGGCGCTGCCAAACAGCTGTCAAACGTCAAGGGACTCATGGCACTGCCTCCCCGGGCCAAGGCAGCGCGACTTGCTTTAGCTGCTTAAAATCGACCTTGGTATAGATAAAAGTGGTTCCCAGATGGCGGTGCCCCAGTACATCGGCGATCTCTTTGAGCGAATGGCCTTGGTCGAGCATCCGAGTGGCAAAGCCGTGACGAAAGATATGTGCACCCTTGCAGGTGATCTCGATACCCACAGCATGGATATGACGTGCAACGATGTTCGACACGACATTGCTGCTACCCAGCGCGCGGTAAGGTGCCCGTGAGGTCAGAAAGAGGTGGGGATCCCGGCAACGAGGGCGGGCGTTTTGCAGATAATCGATCAGGCTTGAGCCCACCTCCTGGGTCAATGGCAGCAATGTCTCCTTTCCATGCTTCAACGCCCTGAACAGGACCCGGTCGTCGGCCCAATCGATGTCTTCGAGCCGTAGGATACGCACCTGGCCGCTGCGTACGCCGTAGGTATGGAGCAGTTGGCAGATCGCATAATCACGCTGGCCAGCGGGGCTGCTTCGGTCAATGGACTGAAGCAGTTTTAGCGCCGGATCCTCGCTCAACCCTCTGGGCACCGTCGCTAGCTTATATCGGCGTAACGTTGGCACCGCTCGGTCCAAAGACTGCCGAATATATCCTTGTTGTAAGCAGAACCGAAAAAACGTACGCAGGGCCGCCTGCATCGAGCGTCGTGCCGCATATCCCTTCTCTTTGGCGTAGGCCAAAAAGAAGCTTTCCACCATTTCGGCCGTGAGTTCCGAACAGACTTGCTGTGCCGCCTGCGGCCCCAACCATTGCAGAAATCGACCGATGCTACGGGCACGAATCTCAATCGTGCCGGAGGCGACGTGTCGGTGCTCTCTCAGCCAATCGAGATACATTGCCAAAAGGGGTGGATTGATCTCTGTCTCGACCAAGGTCTCGAAACGACCCGATAGGCGCAGATAATCGACAAAGCGATTGATCGAAGCCTTTACGCCGGCAAGATGCTGTTCCAATGGCCTTTGGTGTCGGGCCTGTGCGGGATAATCACTGAAAAACTCAGCGATGATCGACGCGGACAGCGGTTCCTCTTCACCATGCCGTTGTGCACCGAGGTAGGCGTTGAGATGAGAGACATTCGCCAAATGCTTACGGATGGTGCTTTCAGTAAACCCCGCCTGAAGGAGTGCATTGCAAAATCTATCCAAAAGCCCACCCAGCGGACCGCTTCTAAGTTTGCCGAGTGTTTTTGGACACTTGAATACCTGTTCCAATGCCATCGTCTTCTCCTGTTTTGATCCCATTGGATGAGACAATCAGAGACAGCATTGAATGCGGTATTATGTGGAGTAAAAAGAGGCTATAGCGAGGAAAAAGTGGGAGTTTGTGTGGGAAGTCGAGGCGATGGTTGGACGTAGCTTCACATAATTCGGAGCTTCACATTACACGTCCACTTGGTATTATTAGTGCCAAACGCAGAGAGTGGTTTGCGAACTGCCTTGGCTGAGGCTCATCGTCATTACACCCGGCGTATCAATTTCCGATATGGCTTGCGAGGCCACCTTTGGCAGGAGCAATTTCACTCTTTTCCCATGAATGATGCACATCTTGTCACAGCAGTCCGGTATGTTGAGTTGAATCCCGTGCGTGCGAAGTTGGTTTCACAGGCAAAGGATTGGAAATGGTCCAGCATCCATGCCCATCTAACGGGTGCCGATGATGCTTTGGTGCGAGTGGAGCGGATGCTGGAGTGATTTCCTGACTGGGAAAGTTACCTTGTCAACCATGGTCAAGATGACGCAGAACGCATCCGGATTCATACACGCACTGGTCGTCCACTGGGGGACTCAATGTTTATCCAGGCCGCTGAGTCACTGACAGACCGGATTCTTGGGCCACAAAAACCAGGAAGAAAATCGGGGAGAAACCCCACTGCTGCAAACGAGAAATAGGTATACTGTCCCCAGATTCCAATTCGATATATTGATCTGAGTAACATAACCTGATTATAGACGCACCCAATAGAAAATTATTCTGTGGATGGCCTTGGTAAAGGTCGTGGGTATTTATGGAAGTGCGTACCGCTGATCTGATCTGCACAATTCCTCATTTCCGCTAGCCTCTAATGAATCAATGATCCCACCTGAGTCATTTTCCGTTTCCTTATCGACCTTTACCCTTATTGCCCTAGCGGAGATCGGAGACAAGAGCCAACTCGTATGTATAACTCTGGCGGCCCGTCACCGACATTGGCCCGTGCTACTAGGTGCTGCAATGGCATTTCTCGTGCTTAACGCCTTGGCTGTAATATTTGGTGCAGGTGTTGCTGCTTGGGTGCCTGAGCAGGTGACTGCCGTCATCGTGGCTCTACTGTTCGGGGCTTTTGGTATTCACGCATTGCGTACCCAGCATGACGATGAATCTGAGGAAGTAGTGGAGCGTCCGGGCCACGGCATTTTTTTCACTACTCTGTTGTTGATCCTGGTGGCTGAATTTGGCGACAAGACACAGATCGCGGTAGCGGGCTTAGCAGGCAGTATGGCCCCGTTGCCGGTGTGGATTGGTGCGACCACCGCGTTGATAATGGTATCTGCACTCGGCGTCTGGGCTGGACGTACCGTGTTACAGCGATTTCCGCTTCTTTGGTTGCACCGAGTAAGTGGCGGGGTTTTTCTGCTGTTCGCTTTGCTAGCGGCATGGCGAGCGCTAGCCTAAGTTCTCTCTGAGATACCTCCTTTTGTATCACCAGGGGCACAACGTAAGGGACGTCACCGGATGGTGAACATGATCGCGGTCGCATCCCGATCTAACTATAACCAATCAGAGGCAAAGTCAATGAAAAGAGACATCAGTTTCTGGATATTGCAGGGGCCGGGATGGCTTTTGTTATTTTACCTTATCTATGCACAGGCGATTCCCGCATTCGACTACGATCTTGGCATTGCTATGGGGACGCAGGAACCAGCTGAACTGATTTCGGATGTTGGAGTCGCTTTTTGGTATGGTTTCGCGTTTGGTGATCTCGTAACGTATATACCTCTTCTTACATTGGGGCTGATCGGATATTGGTTAAACCAGATGTGGGGGCGTGTACTGCTAGTGTAGTGTCCTAAACAGATCGTATATTATCAAGAGTTGATCGTGCACGATTCACTTTTTCCAAAATTTCTTCAGCGGACTTTGTCCAGACAAAGGGAGA
>JAESPE010000143.1 GCA_016756835.1 gamma proteobacterium endosymbiont of Lamellibrachia anaximandri
GACCGGGACGGCCGGGGCACAAACAGGCTGTCGAAGGCCGAGTCGATTTTGGGGACTGGGATGTCCCAAAATCTTTCACGAGGTCGAAGACTCACTTGACATTCTTCCCAGGAATCCCTTATAAAACCATGACATGGTTTACTAATTCAAGTCCTGATTAGCAATGAACCTCAGCCATCGGGCTCAAACGTTGTGCACGTGGCCCGCAGAGCACTGAAGCAATTAGCAGGCACTCACGCAACGTACTGAGATCGAATTGAGGTTGAAAAGATATGTGAATGCAGCGAGGTATCGGGTCGTATACCTTTGGGGATTGAACGCAGTGTTACTGCCAGCCAGGCTGATAAATGTCAAAATGAACTTGGCTACGACTAACCAATAGCCCCTTTTTGGGGCTCTCCTCGAACCACCCGTTATGTGGGTGGTTGGTGACTCCAACGAGTTTCACACAGCTTGAATTTCCCTCATTTTCATTATGCTGCTAAGCGTAACAAGGCGCTGATAAAGGAATTTTGTATAAGTTCACCCAGTTTAATTATATTAATATTTAATGTATCAATACGCTCGTGAAAGAGTGTATTCAGGCATAAACTAGACTAAAATAAAAAGAGGTATGTTGGCGGTTACCTCATAAGACAGGGAAAACCCGGTTGTTTTCTCTCACGAGGAGGAGGTCGACCACTGGGTTTCGGTCGGGATCGCTGCACCCAAATGCTCGCTGAGCAGCTTCGATAAGACAGGCAACTGTGGGAGTAAAAAGATGAGCGACGGATCCTACGACTTCGACCATGATCTCAATTTCACAAGCGGCACCCTGGCCGTCGATGCCGATTTGGACAATATGAGCTTGAAGGTCGAAAAGCTCCCCGATGTGGCAATACGGTTAAAGGAGCTCCCGCGCATCGAACTCGGTGACTTCAATATACGGGTCAAGGAGTTGCCAAAAATCGAGCTTGAAGCAAATACTACTTCCACAGTAAATCTGGCCATCAAAGAGATTCCCGAGGTAAGGGTTCATCTGCCGTCCCACTACAACTTTGGCTTAACCCTCTTCGGGGTCGATGTTGCCAACTTCTCGCTCTGCGGCGAATCTCAGGTGATCACTGAAAAATATATTCCGCGGCGAATGGAGATTTGCAAATAGGAGTTTGTCATGGGTATAAGCACCACAGTCACAGGTTTAAAGTTTGCACACAAGACGCAGAAACCTATTACTATCCACGGTACTCCCGGTCGTTTACAGGGGAGTTTAAGCGTCATTAATAAATCCGAATCGAAATTGACGCTCAGGTCTATGCCGATCAAAGCGTCTAAATTGCGGGGAAAGGATCAAGATAAGTTGAGTGAACTGCGGCTGACAGCCAGAGTCTATCCTCAGCAGACAGGTGTCCTTCGGTTCAATATTCCGGTGGATCCGACAACACCTGCCGGTATTTATGACGCAAGCCTGCAAGTGGGTGGCGAGTCACAATCTCTCCGTATTCAAATCCATGAGCATATGGCGCTTTCCGCTATACCAACTACCCTAAGCTTTGTTACAACAGGTGAGTGCAGTTTTACCCGAGATATTTCACTTGAGAATAGGGGTAATACTACAATTATGCTCGGTGGTCGGGACGAGGCCCTCCTGAAGGATGTGCAAAAGAGGGAGTCACTTTTGAGCAATGAGCTTCAAAGGTTGGAACCTGATCAACTGAAGGGCAAATCCACAGGCGATGTTGCGGCAGCACTTCTGCAGTCCGTATATCATCAGAAAGCGGATGTAATAGCCCTGGTTATGGAGGATGCAACTCTGCAACCTGGTGAGCAGCAGACTATCAAGGGGACATTCACTCTGCCAGAGACCCTACAGCCCTTCAAGCATTACAGCGCCGATATGGATATTTTATCGGCTAGAATTAAGGTGGATGTCTATACACGCGGTTTATAGCCATTGTGCCAATGGCATCCATGGTTGCACCTATTTCATCAAGCAGCCGCAATGATAAGGAGTTAGATATGAGCCGAAACAGTGCGGAATCGGGCTCCGGCCCAACAGAAGATATCTATCTCGCTATGACCCGCTGGTCTCGCCTGACGGATAAGATCATGGGCGATGCGTTGCGCATCAGTCAGCCTTTGATAGACAGCTACTTTCGGAATCTTACGAAGAGTTTTTCAGACTTGACTCCCGGCCTCAAGAAGTCCCACCTCAGTCATTGCGATATCCCTGAAACAAAATGTCCTCCTCGTTGCATATGCCAAATGAGCTGGGAGGCCTGTATGGGAAATGTCGTCAAGGGAACAATTGAAGTACAGAATACCGGTAAACAGGCGGCCAGTTTTTCTCTTTCTGCAGATGCTTTTCACAATGATCAAAGCAATAGCAGCATCAAACCAGAGCTCAATCCTGCCAGTTTTCATCTCGCCGCCGGTGATTCAATCACCGTTCAGGTATCCATCGATGTCGGTAATACTTTCGTCCCGGATGACGCCTACGAGTCAGAGATTCGTGTTGCCGGTCGTTATGAGCAATGTGTAAGATTGGGCCTTTTTGTCCGGCGACGCATGACGCCTCATTGCAGGGTTGAACAGGGTGAGATCCCCACGCGAATTGTAGCGCACCAGTGGTATGACCATTTTCAGTGTGAAGAACTCTGTTTTGAGCCCGTGCTACAGCACCGAGCGAAGCCGGAACGTGTTGGTGTTTTACGGGAGGAACCGGCAGTCAGAACCGTGGCAACCAACAAACGAACCACCAAAAAACGTGTTGCAACAAAAAAACAGTAACGAAGGGCAGGCGTATACAGCAAGGTAAAAACGGAGGCAAGCATTGTGGATTACAGGGAATACAGTGAACAAATGGGTGGGTTGGGCGACCGTTGGATAAGCGAATATACACGGGCATGGCAGCGCTACGCGCAGTTTCTCAGTGATGGTTCATCGAAAAACTGGGATCCACCGGAGGTCAATCGCCGCATGGGCGAGTTTGCTAAAAATGAAGGTGCGAAATTCGCAGGCCGGTTGGTGCAGCAAAATATCGAATACTATGTGAATGTCGTAAATCTGGGCCTTGATTTAACGCACGACGCATTTGCAGCCACACTTTCCCCAACCGATGAGAAACCGGCCAAGCGCGCCGAAACCGACAGTGTTTCATCGAGTCGCAGTTCAGGGCAGACTGAGATCCATTTTTCGAGAATGATGGGTGAGAAGCAGAATCGGGCTTTCATCGTTGCGAATAAGCAGCCTGAGGATGTAGAGGTCAGCTTCGAGATATCAGAGTTTGTCGCCGAAGATGGCAAGAGCAGGGTTCGCATACCAGTATCATTCGAGCCAGCCCATTTTATGCTCAAGACCGGCCAAGAGCAGGTTGTGGAATGTCAGCTCGCTGTCACTGATGTTTTGACCGCAGGCCAGCGTTATCAGGCTCTGGCTCGAGTTGCCGGTTTCGATGATATGTTGATTCGGTTGAGCATTGCATCGGAGTAGATACGTCGCAAACATTATTCCTGATACCATGTTGAGATGCGTCACGTAAGCATGCCTAATCACTGGATTCAGGTAGAACCGGCGGATTCGTCCTCTTCTCTATAGCACCTGTTTTTGCAGGAAAACCCCCGATTTTGACAGCAGTTTGAGCAAGCAATAGATGAAAGGTTACCCTTATGCGTTTCATGTGGCATTGGATGGAAATGGAATCAACGGGCTGGAAGGGATGGCTGGCGTGTGTCTTTTTCTGTTCAATCCGGAAGATAATAGTTATGCCTATAAGATCAAATACTATGATGGTGCGGCAGGCGGCCATTGGGTAGGTGTAAATCCGGAGCAAAAATACGGCTTTCTTGGCAATACCGCCCAGCATCTGCTCTTTTACGATGCCTGCACTCTGGAAGAAGTGGATCGTATATCCACGTTGCGTTTTGAAGCAAACGACACATCTCTCCGGGGCAGCACACATATGGTGTGGTTGGACAACCGGGAGTTCATCACCGCCATCGGTGATTACTTTTACCGGTTTGACTTGAACGACCTCACCAAAGGTGAGCGGCTAGGGCCACATTTGGTCAAGCTTCCCCATGCAATAAAGATGAGCGCCTCCGGGCGCTACATCTGCTATGGATCTATGGATAATCCCCGCCTTGATCGCCAAGGCGAGGCACGTGAAGTGGGTATCTGGGATATGCAGACGGGTGAGGCTACACGGATTGAGTTGCCGGCTACATGCTGGCATATCATGACTCACCCAGAAAAAGATCTTTTTTATTCCGTTTCATTTCGGGTTCTTCCCCAGGATCATATCGATTATCACGAGTGGGCGATGGCTTATCTCAAGGAGTACGCCTTTGAGATAGACGCCTCAAATAAACAGGTGGTGCGGCATTGGGCATGCAGTCGGGAGACGCCAGCCCATATCAACTCTGATATAACAATTTCAGATAAGGAGTTGATATTTTGCAACGGTGGCAGCCAGAGTATCATCTGTATTGATCTCGAAACCTTTACGACTTTCCGCATCATTGATGAGAAGCCGGATGCGGCAACGCTGGTGCAGCACCCACGCGAAGTCGCTACACAGGCCTATGATGTTTGCGCCAGGGGCGGGATTTTCAACAATTCACGGCATATTTTGGGGGCTTTACGAGTTAGCCGATTTTCTCTTCTCGACTCAATTTACGCCTGCCAGCTCTCACAGGATCAATCTCTCCTGTTCACTGCCAACCGGGGCCTTAACCATATTACGATCTACGACTATCCCAGCAATGAGTTGCGGTTGCGTGTGAAGCTGCCGGATTTGCAGAACTACGTGCCATACATAGGGCAGATGGCTGATCCGCGCCTCGGGCTTCACCATAGTCATTTGATCAGTCCACCGTAAGCACCTGGCTATCGGAGTTAGTTCAAGATCATTGGCAGTGCATCCGTTATTTTGCGGAAGTTTTTGGGGATCAGCGTTGTTACCAGCGACTCGATCACCTTGGCCGCTGAATTCTCCATGAAGGCCGGAATTCCTGGAATGTCATGGGCCGACACATCAAACTGCCCTGCAAAGGTTATGCGTGTGCCACGGCCACCAATCGCTGATTCATAGTGGGTGGAGCCGGAGCAGCTGATGCGGTCTGAGAAAAAGTGTGGTTTGATCTGCCAGTGACACTCATGGTTATTTGGATGCCACCCCGCGTGGTCAGTCCAGCTTACAGAGTCAGTATCGATCACTGATGTGAGTATGTCGGGGATCGCGATATCCGCCTGCCATAGGTTGACCAACTGGAGTACACCATCGGGGTCTTGTGCCCGCTGTTCAGTTGTCACGGATGCGATGTCATCGAGGTAGGGCACAATCTCTGACAGGTGATCACGAATTGTTTCCCAGACAAGATCCCGCGGATGTTTAACCATGATAACGCTTTTGAATAGTTTCATTGGGTGGCTCTTATTGTCGCGTCTTCCCTCTCCATAGCTCGCCTTGCTTCATAGACTTCACGGGAAAGCGTCAGCGTGGTTCGGGTATGGCGGGATATATGGGGACTGGTGGCCAACCAGGATATCGCTTCAGCCAGCGCCCTGCGGGCTGACTTCGGATGATAACCAAGCTGCGCCAGTTTCTTGTGATCATACCAGTAGTAGCGGCCAACCATTTTGGCCTGTGTCCGTGTGGTTAAGGGTGGTTTACCCGTCAGGCTTGAGATTATTTCGGAGGCTGCCGCCGCCAGAAATGAGGTGGCATGATTCGCTTTCCAATGGGGGCCGGAGAGTCCGCACAATTCGGAGATTATTTGGTGAATCTTGGACCATTCAAGGTTTTCTGAGCCTGCTAAGTAGCGTGTACCTGGCTGCCCCTTTTCAGCGGCCAGGATGTGCCCCTTTGCAACATCGCTCACTGAAACGATGTTGCATCCGCCAGGAAAGGTGGATCTAAAGTTGTCGCTGAGATAAGAAACAACAATGCCATTGCTAGGCCCTAACCGGTACCCATGTGGCCCCAGGCTCATGGTGGGACAAACCGCCACCAATTCCACGCCTTGCTCTGCCGCCCGTTCGAAAGCACTCTGTTCCTGCCGCTCTTTGGCAAGGAAATAGGGCGGAGCATCTGCTTCATCAAGGCGAAAAGATTCGTCTCGTACCAGTGGGCGGTGACTGGAACCCAATACGATCGAAGAAGAGGTAAGCACCACACGTCCGACGCCGGCTTGCTGCGCAGCGTTAATCACATTTAGAGAGCCGTCGACCGCAAGAGTCTCCAGCTGTTGCTCGCTCCAACCCCAGTAGGTGAAGGTCGCAGCCGTATGAAATACCGTATCACAGCCCTGCATGGCGACGGCCAATGTGTCGCTTGCAAGAACGTCACCATTGACCGTTTCAACTGGAAGTGAGTGTAGACTACTCAGATCGCTGGTGGGGCGTACCATGGCGCGCACTGCGTGACCGGTTTTCAGCAGTTCCCGGGCCAGATTAGCCCCAATCAAGCCATTGGCACCTGTTATCAGGGCCTTCATGCTGTCTCCATCGAACCGCCGCTACCGCATTCAGCCATGTCAAGCGCCTGCGTCTTTTTGAATTGCAGCATAGAATTCTTTCCAAAAACCCTGAGCCGTGACGCTAGCAGTCTGAAAAAGGGCGTCCAAGCCGTTAGCTTCATCTGCTTTATTTTTCCCGCTGTTAGCATCATCGGCAGGACGGAAGTGGGCAAAACCCTCCTCATCGACAAACTGCGGTGTTGCCTTATTGGTGGAGAACAAGCGGGTCAGGATATTGCTTTTGCTCAGATCGTTATCTTGTATGAGTGTCTGCGCTTTGGTGAGAATGCCGACAATCTGATCAGAGAGCGGCTTTGTATCGAGGTCATTGTCCGGTTCACCGGCCTGTTCGTTCCAGGCCTTGCCGATACGAACCTCCCTTCCTTCGTTTACCGCTTCAAAATTTGCCATTGTATTGGTAAAAAAGAGGGTATAGGCGTGTGTCACCAGAAAGTTCTTCAGGATGGGATATCTATCCAGATCCACCAGCTGCCAGAACAGCGGCAGGGTGAACTTCTGGCGGCCGAAAATACTGATATGGGTCTCACCCGTTTCCAGACGTCTGAAAAGTACCGAGCCGTCGTCGTAGTCCGCCGAGCCGTTCTCGCTCTTCAGAGTCTTCCAAAACATTTTCTGTTCATTTTTTCCGTAGCGAATCAACTCCAATTTTGTAACATCTATATCCTGCCCCTGATAGAGCGCCAGATAGTTGGGCTGTGGCAGATACAGGTTTCGTTCCCCCTGATGTGTGGTACGGCCTTCACCGTCCCGTTGCACTGGGACGATAACGCCACCGATGTAGTCGTTCATATATTGGATGCTTCGGGTAATATCCACACGGCTGATGAAGCCATCATAATCGACAGGGACGGTGCGGGAGAATTCGAACAGGATGGAGCCATCTTCGTTATAGCACCAGCGTAGGCCGCTCTCGTCGGCAGGCTCAGCCGCTGCCAGCCATGGAGAGCGAAGCGAAGGCTGGTAGTCCCCGGTAGCCGCGAGGCCGCACTGCTTACCCGGCGTGCCTTGCGCCAGAGGGGAAGCAAAGTAGGCATCCGAGCGCGG
>JAESPE010000144.1 GCA_016756835.1 gamma proteobacterium endosymbiont of Lamellibrachia anaximandri
TGCCAGTGACCGGGACGGCCGGGGCACAAACAGGCTGTCGAAGGCCGAGTCGATTTTGGGGACTGGGATGTCCCAAAATCTTTCACGAGGTCGAAGACTCACTTGTATTCAGTGGCATCACTTCGCCTACATGGTGATCAGCATGGCGCTGCTGGGTTATGGTGCAAGTGGCACCTTTCTTTTTCTTACGCGGCAGTGGTTGATACCCAGATTCGCGGACGTATTCGTTGCCAATACCACCTTTTTCGGCTTCAGTAGCATCGGTTGCTACCTGCTGGCCCAACAGATCCCCTTTAACACCCTGGAGATAATCTGGGATCCTGATCAGTGGCTGTTTCTGTTATTGAACTATCTGTTACTGCTCATTCCATTTTTTTTCGCAGCCAATGCAATCTGCCTCAGTTTTATCAAGTTCAATCAACAGATTCCTAAGATTTATGCGTTTGACCTGTCGGGGGCCGGATTGGGCGCGATGGGTGTGATCATTGCGCTCTATCTGCTGAAACCGTCCGATGTTCTGCAACTGATAGCGGTTGCTGGTCTGCTGGCATCAGTCGTTGCTGCGTTTGAGAACCGCGTAGAGCAGCGCAAGCGGGTGGCTGTCATTCTGCTGGCTCTCATGTTGCTGCCGGAGCAGTGGCTAGTGCCGAATATGTCGGAATACAAAGCCCTCAATCAGACACTGCGTATCAGCGGCACCATGGTGAAGGAAGAGCACAGCAGTCCTCTTGGTCTGGTGACACTGTTGGAGAGCCGGAAAATCCCGCTACGCCTGGCCCCCGGCATGAGTCTGAACAGCAGCTTTGAACCCCCTCCCCAGTTCGGCCTGTTTGTCGATGGTGATGGCCCCGGTGCCATCACCCGCTATGACGGTAACAGGGAGTCACTGGTTTATCTCGATTACCTGGTATCGGCCCTGCCTTATCATCTCAGAGAGATAGAAAAGGTTCTTATCATGGGTATGGGGGGTGGCAGTGACATATTGCAGGCGGAATTCTTTGGTGCTGATCAAATCGATGCCGTGGAGGTGAATCCGCAAATTACCAGCCTGTTTCAACACGCCTATGGCAGCTTCTCAGGATGGTCTTTGTTGCAGGAGAAAACCCGGATCCATATCTCAGATGCACGGGGATTCGTTGCCGGCAGCCGGGAGCAGTATGACCTCATTCAACTCTCGCTGCTGGATTCTGCTGCCGCCTCATCAGCTGGGCTCTATGCGCTCAATGAAAGCTATCTCTATACTCGGGAGGGGATAAAGGCGTATCTGGATCACTTGCGGGAGGGTGGTCTGCTTTCGATAACCCGCTGGGTCAAACTGCCACCGAAGGGTGGGCTGAAACTCTTTGCCACGGCTGTCGAAGCACTGCGCCTGTCCGGTGTTTCAAACCCAGGTGATCAGCTGGTCATGATCAGGGGGTGGAATACCACGGCGCTGGTGATCAAAAACGGCCCATTTACTGAACAGGAGATTCGCCGGTTGATCTCATTTTGTGATGCCCGGTCATTTGATCTGGTTTTCTATCCAGGCATCACTCCGGAGCAGATCAACACTTATAATATTCTGCAGGAACCGTACTACTATCAAGGTGTCACGGCACTGCTTGGAGATGAACCGGCACGTTTTATTTCCGACTATAAGTTCGATATCCGTCCAGCCACCGATGACCGCCCCTATTTTTTTCATTTCTTCAAATGGTCGACTCTTCCCGAGATCCTGCGGCTGTACCGACAAGGTGGGGTAACCTTACTGGATCTTGGTTATCCGGTGCTGATTCTTACCCTGTTGCAGGCGCTTTTCGCCAGTCTCGTTTTGATACTGTTGCCGCTCTGGTTTCTGAGGAGAGAGAAGAGAGAAATAGAGAAGAACTATCCATGGAAGGTAGTAACCTATTTTACGGCTATCGGCTTCGCCTTCCTGTTTATAGAGATCGCCTTTATTCAGAAATTCACGCTTTTTCTCGCCCACCCTATTTACGCTGTTGCCGTTGTTCTTTGTGGTTTTCTGGTCTTTTCAGGCATTGGCAGTCATTATGCAGGGCACCTGCTCGAGCATGGGCGAAACAGGCCGCTTCCGCCAGTTATCCTGACTCTGGGGGTAATCGCTCTGGGCTACCTGTGGCTGCTGCCACCCCTGTTCACCTGGTTGGCAGCCCTGCCGGATGTGGCAAAGGTGGTGATCACCCTGATACTGATAGCACCCCTGGCATTCTGCATGGGGATGCCATTCCCGCTGGGATTGGCTCATGTTGCCGGATATGCCCCTCATCTGCTGCCCTGGGCATGGGGTGTCAATGGCTGCGCTTCTCTAGTAAGTGCCATTCTGGCAACCTTGCTGGCGATCCATCTGGGCTTTACCTGGGTGATTCTGCTTGCTGTATTGCTCTATAGCCTGGCGGCATTGCTGGAGTTGCATATCGTTCCTTGGGGGCAGACCATTATCAGGCGCAAAGTCAACTAAGTGTCTGTTTCAAGCGAGAAGTAAGAATTCACCAGAGACGCCCGTAAATGGTCCATCCCTGTGCCACTCCTCGTGGCGGTGGTGGGCCAATAGCTCTGAATTATAGGAAAAAGGGCGTTTCTTCTTCCCACTCCCGTATATCCCATTAAATATTCTCATCAATCCCTTTATTTTTAATTGGTTAGCAGTCATTATTAAGAAATCATCTAATATTTAGCTTATGGCCCTGAAGAAAACATCAAAAAAGGATCTCCAGACAAAGCTTGACCAGCTCAAGGAGAGGGTCGAGACGATAACCATGCGTCTCGATCGGCAGTCCTATGCCCACAGTAAACTTAAGGGCAAGGTCAAGTACCTTTGGCGCGACGCTAGCGATCTGTTGGGGGTACGGGCCAGCCTGCAGTCTCAATTGCAGGGACTCGCTGATGCGAATGAAGGATTGCCGTACAAGTGTCGGCTATTGCAAGAGGCGGATGATCGGCTCGAACAGCAGCAAACCGACCTTGCCCAAACCCTCTCATCGATTCAACAACAACTGGATGCGCTGCAGCGGGATAATGACCTGGGGGGCGAATCGGCATCCCAGGGGCAACGCCCGCAGGAGCTGGTACAGGTCACCGAAGGCCTGGCCGCCAAACTACATGATCTGGAGGTGAGCACCTCACTGGTGGAGCGTGCCGGTGATGAGCTGGAGACGCGCGTCAACACCCTGGAGAGCAGTGCCTCCGAGATCCTCAAACGACAGCAGGAACTGGACGAACTCGCCCATGGGCTGAATGATCATGTGGAGGTTTTGCCCGCTCTACAGGAGCACCTGGATAAACTGACTTCTGACCTCAATACTCTGTGGGACAATGCAGATGGCATGGGTGTCAGCCTGAAACAACAGACCCACATCACCACACTGCTGGGTCAGTCTCGCGATGATTTGGCCGACCGTACCGGGGCATTGGAAAACGAGCTCCGCACGTTAGCAGAACAGCAGTCACAGCATCTCAGTCCGCTGTCAGACAAAATGGCCAGGTTTCAGAAGGCACTGGATCACCTCTCCAGCCAACATCAAGACTTGCTGACCAGCGGTAATGATACCCGGCTGCACGACTTGGAAGAGACCACTTTACGGATGGAACGTGCCGGGGATGAGATCCAGGCACGCACCGAGACACTGGAAAGCAGTGCCGTAGAGTTATCCATCCAGCTGCAGGCCATGGAACGGCAGTTATCAGAACTGGTGGGAGGAGCCGGCAGCCCTAAGTCGGACAAGGTGGAACTGGACGATCTGTACCGTTCCTTTGAGCAGCAACTCAACGGATTAAAGTCTGAACAGTCAGCCAACCATTCCCTCCTCGAAGAATTTCTCAGCCGCACCGGTGACTTGGAGAAGGCTGCGGTTACCCAGACGGAACATACCGATATCTTCTCCAACCGGCTCGCCACACTGACCGAAGAGTTGCATGGGCTGCTGGCTTTGGAAACAGATCGTCGGCTCGATGATCTGGACATGCGGAACAACACCCTTGAGCAGTCCCTGCAAGGAGAACGGGGACGCATCAGCGAGCTGGAGCAAGTCGGTGTGTCGCTCAACGAGCAGCTTAACTCGGCCGTCACAGATACCGGAGCCTTAGAAGAACGGATCAACACACTGGGCACTGGCAGTGAACGGCTCAACAACGAGATTGACCGTCTGGATGGTGAGTTTCAGGTGCTCAACAGAAGCATGCAAGAACAACTGCATGCCCACGACGCCCGGCTGCTGGAACAGCAGCAGCAGCTTGACGACGTCGTTGTCCTCTACAGCAAACCGACTGACAACATAAATAGCCGACTGAATGGTCTGGACAATGCGCATCAGGCCCTGCAGGTGCAACAGGCGCAGCAGAATGATGAGACCCAAGGCCTGAAGCAGAGATCGCTGTTGCTGATGATGTTGCTGCTGCTGATCACCGCTACCGTCGGCTTTCTGTTGTTCAGGGATTCCACGACCCCCGAGGAGCCACAGCAGGTCGACAAGGCGGAATCGGTCGTCATCAGTGAACCTGCCACCGATTCGACAAAACTCGAAAACGAGGTGGCCGAGTTGCGACAGGGGCTGTCTCAACTGGGGGATTCCGTAGCGCAGGTTACCCGTTCGGTGGATGAGATCAAGGCCAACGTGGATCCAGAGTTGCTCGGCAAGGTTAATCGACTGGCGGATAATCTGGAGGCCCTGAGCCAGGAAAGCCTGCAGAAACAGCAGGAGAGCGCCAGGCTGAAAACATCTCAGCAGCAGGTGCAGGCAGAGCTGGATAAAATAACCGGTAAGGTAAAGGCCCTGGAACGGATCATCCCAAACCTGATGGTCATGGCCGCTGCCCAGACTCCGGAGGGCCTGCAGTGGATGAAGGCTCAGCAGCTGGGCCAATATACCCTGCAGGTGGTTGGTGTTCACAAGCGGGAATCCCTGGCGCGATTCGTCAGGCAGCAAGGTATCGAGGCCGACAGCGCTATCTACCACACCGAGCACCAGGGACAAAAATGGTACGTCTTGTTCTATGGAAACTATGAAACCCTGGAACAGGCGAAGGCAGCCACCAGGCAGTTACCCGCAGACCTCGCTGCTTACAAGCCCTGGATTCGCCGGATTCCTGAGACCGGTGGACTCTTTCCGCTTTGAATGTTGTTAGGGTCAGCTTGCCGGCGAATTATTCGCGGGAGAGTTAAAGGTGCGAATCAAGTCGTGAAATTGGTACTCACGGCTTTGGCTTCACTCCGATGGTTCCGGCCCCGCTTGCACTACTATTCCAAACTTTCGCGCTTGGGACATGAGGCTTTCCACGGTAATGGTGCTTGCTGGTGTGATGGGAAGACCGGAGGCGTGCAGCGTCCGGGCGGTCCAGACGTTGCAGGTGTTGAATAAATGGTAAACCTCTTTGGATAGATAGAAGCGGCTGTTTCCGTAGAGGCCGGGACCCAGTGACATGGCGTTACCTGCCTCGTCCCTGGCGAAACTTTCCCCAATAGTGCGTGAGAGATGCTCAAAACCGGCAGAGGATAGCTCGATCTTAATGATCTCGCTAAAGGGGAAATAGGCAGGCACAGTGCCATTGAAACCAACAATATGCAGGACGCTGGCGGTAGGCAACAGACCCGCCTTGAGGATGATTCCCATGTGGGAATCCGGTGTCTGGTAGTAATCCTTATCTCCCCAGCCCACCTCTAGATATTGTGCATCGGGAAAATCCTCCGGTGCCGGCCAGACGCTGTTGGGGAGGTCGGTGCGTCGCAACACAATTCCGGCGTGCCAGCCGTGGCTCACCAGAAAAATCGTATGGCTCGGCTCGCTTTCACACGGCGCGGGTGCATCCCTGACCGGTGCTGCACAGGCGCAGCAGCTGGCGGCGAGGAACAGGATCCAGATTCGAATCCTGCTCATTCCTGCGGTGTCATTACAGTCGCGACTTTGCTCATTGCAGGTGCTTATCCAATAGCCCAATTCATGTTGGCCACCCAGGCGAGGGGCGATCGATTTGGCGGGATTTTTTGCCAAGCTCGAAGCGTCCGGATAGCTCCTCTGAAAAGCTTCTATACTTTAAGGGCTTCTGATCTGTTCCATATCCCGGGTGCAGTGAAAATTCGGGATCCAAGAGTGAGTATAATGCATATCAACACACTGGCCATGGTGCTGGCCGGCGGTGTGGGTACCCGGCTCTATCCACTGACTCGGGACCGGGTGAAACCGGCAGTGCCTTTCGGGGGTATCTACCGTCTCATAGACTTTGTCCTGAGCAATTGCCTCAATTCCAATATTCGCCGGGTCTGTGTGCTTACCCAGTACAAGTCTCTCTCGCTGGAGCGGCACATTCGCTACGGCTGGTCCTTTCTTCCTCATACCCTGGAGGAGCATATTCAAATCCTGTCACCCCAGCAGCGGGTCGACAGTTCCTGGTACCAGGGTACCGCCGATGCGGTTTACCAAAATGTCTATTCTATAGACCAGGCAGATCCGGACCGTGTTCTTATCCTCTCCGGAGATCACATCTATAAAATGAACTACTGTCGGATGATCAGGGCCCATATCGAGAATAAGGCGGCAGTTACTGTGGGAACGGTCGCCGTGCCTCTGGATCAGGCCAGTGCCTTTGGTGTCATGGAGGTCAACAAGAAGGGGTGTATCGTCTCTTTCGAAGAGAAACCCGAACAGCCAAAGCCCGTCCCGGGGCAACCTGGTACGGCCCTTGCGTCCATGGGTATCTATGTGTTCGAGACCCGTCTGCTGAAGAAGGTGCTGAAGGCGGATAACCGCAACTCAAAGAGCAGCCATGACTTTGGCAAGGATATCCTGCCGGATCTGATCCGCAAGGTTCCTGTCTATAGCTACCGGTTTGTGGATGAGAATTGGAAGAAGGTGCTCTATTGGAGAGATGTTGGAACCATCGATGCTTATTGGGAGGCGAGTATGGACCTGGTGGACGTGGATCCCATATTCAATCTCTATGATCGGAAGTGGCCGATCAACACCTACACTGAACCGGCACCCCCGGCCAAGTTTGTTTTCGCGGATATGAAATGTGACGAGCGCGGTGGCCGGGTGGGACTTGCCCTGGATTCACTCATAAGCAGTGGTGTTATCCTGGCGGGAGGGCAGGTGATCCGATCGATACTCTCCCCCCAGGTCCGGGTCAATGAAGAGGCGAGGGTGGAGGAGTGCGTGCTCTTCGATGGGGTTAAGGTGGGCGCCGGCAGTCGACTCTATCGTACCATCGTCGACAAGGATGTTACCCTTCCACCCGGAACGGTAGTGGGGCTGGACCACAAGAAAGATGCGAAGCGTTTTACCGTCAGTCCAGGTGGGGTGGTTGTGATTCCCCGGCGCATGAAGATCAAGAAGGGCAAACAATAAAAATGGGTCGCCTATTAGGGAGCCTCTGAACAAGTCATGGACCTACAGCTTGCGGCTGAAATGCACTGCTTCTTCGTTGGAAATCTTCGCAATAGCCTGCTATTACGTGCGATTTCCGCCTCAAATCAGC
>JAESPE010000145.1 GCA_016756835.1 gamma proteobacterium endosymbiont of Lamellibrachia anaximandri
GCGGCTACCGGGGACTACCAGCCTTCGCTTCGCTCTCCATGGCTGGCAGCGAATGTTGCCGCCAAACCACTACCCGACACAGAAGGTGCTGCCGGCCGCCTGACGCGTGATGGAGAGATGAGCCTTACCGTCGTACTTGCCACCAAGGTAGATGGTGAATGGCGCACACTAGAAGGCGGACCGTTTGAAACGCTGGAAGATTGGCAAAAGGATGAGGCCATCGACCTTAACAGCTTGGGCGTACCGAACAGCTGGCGGAAGTACCTGCCGCCTGCGGATGAGCAGGGGCGGCATTGGCTGCTGATGTACAAAAACGAAGACGGAATTTGGTGCGGAAAAGAAGATGAGCGGCATTTTAAATATGCCGCTCACATAGGGTTACTTCTTAGCAAAGAAGACGATATTGGCAATTAAAACCCCATAAAATGAGGAACATATTTTTCATAAAACAATAGCTTATGTGGCTACGGTACATCCCTGAAACATCAAGGAACGAATGCAGGATAACACAAAAGGCATGCTGCTAAATCTATTATGGGGCTACTTGATTTATTATTTATTGGCGACTAGGCTATCAGAAACGCAAACCGGATAAGGGAGCCCGTATGCTGCAGGCCAACTCAAGAGAAATATGCAAAGAAGACTTGCTACAAGTAAAAATAGCTATTGATCGACTATACGAATATTTGGTGCAATTGCCTGTCCTTACACCCCTGGAAGGTGAGATAGAGACGCTAGAAGACTTCATGACGAAGCTCAAAGGAGATTGAATTGAACCTGCTTGAATCAGAATCACCCTGGATACCCGTCCAGACCCAAGGCACCTTCCAGCACATCACGCTGGAAACTCTGCTCTGCAGTGAGGGCGATTACCAGCTAGCCCTTGCTAGGGACGACATGGAGGCAGCTGCACTGCAACTGCTGGTAGCATTAACACAAACACTATTCATGCCTGCTGACCAACAGGCATTGCGCACCCATGCAGATCAACCGCTGACCACTGAGGCCTATCGAGCGACCACCAAGCAAAAATGCGACTGGTTCCAACTGGATCATCCCGAAACGCCCTTCATGCAAAGCCGCGGGGTGAAGGCAAAGAAGCCAACCCCCATTCAAAAACTCTTTATCGGCCTTCCTGAGGGCAATAATCACGCCTTCTTCAACCGCCCAGGCGAGATTCACCAGACCTGCCCGAGCTGCACTGTAATCGCCCTCTTCAACCAGGCATCCAACTGCCCAAGCTTTGGTGGCGGCTTCAAGGCAAATCTTCGCGGCAGCGCCCCGGTAACAACTTTTGCCGCCGGCAACAGCCTACGTGAAACTATCTGGCTCAATGTACTCACTAAAGAAAATGTTGAGGCATTGTTGCCTGACGGTAGCAATGACCTGCCCAACTGGGTGAGTCCCATTCAAGCAAAGCAGAAGATCCCTGCACACAGCATTGGACTCTTGCGCGGACTATTCTGGCAACCAGCCAGGGTGGAACTGCTCGGCAACGAGCATACCGAGGGCCGCTGCGACGCCTGCCACAACATATCGGAACAGCTGTATACGAGTTTCAATAAGGAAAAATTTGTCTACGATATCGTAGGCCTCTGGCCTCACCCTCACAGCCCCCGCGTGTGGGATTTGAAAAGAGATGTTCGTGATAGGGAGCGCTTCGTTTCATACACCACCAATGCTCCTGCATGGACTCAACTCAACCACTACCTGATGATACAACAGACCAGCATTCCAGCACCCGTCATCAGTCAGTTCCAGGATATCTTTCAGGGAAACAGAAAACTCAACCTGCTTACATCTGGCTACCGGAACAAGCAAGCGTCGGTCCTACTGCGTCGCCATGAACTCTTTAGCATCAAACAGGATTGGGTAAACATCAGCAGTGGCCTTGAAAATGCCATCCATATGGCACTGGAAATCCGCCGCCTGCTAAGAAGTAAGCTCTATGGCTTTACAAAAACGGTCGGAGCACAAGTCTACGATGGGGCAGAACAACGCTTCGACAAGCAGAGCGAACCCATGATACATGGTCTGCTCAGAGATATAGCTCGCAAGGAGCGCCGAGAAGTACTGAACGACTTCCGCCAAAAGATCCTGAGTCTGGCCAGGAATCTCTTTGATCAGGCCACACAACCATACCGCCACACCCCTGCCGGACTTCGCCAATACACCAAATCCAAGAACAGCTTCGAGGCCGAGATAGCCAAACTCAACTAACAAGGAAACCACCATGCAACTCAAGGAAAAAACAACAGATAAGCTGCCGGATTTCCTGCACCTTAAACAGCAATACGACAACCTGCCCAAAGGTGCACAGGCGGATCTACGACGTGCGCGTACCCCGGATAACATAGCCGACCTACCCGCCTACTATCGCTGGCTCGGCTCCACCCCACCCAGCACCAATATGCAACGAATCGCCTACCTCATGCCCTTTGTGGCACAAAATCCCGATGCGCAGAGCCTGGGCCGCCAGCTCGCGGCCAGCAAAATATCCGAAATGCGCATGTTCCAAACGCTGCGCTCAGAAGCACCGCGGGATCTGGAGCATCTTCGGCGTTTGATCATTCAGGCAAAGCCCAAACTGGACTGGCGAGAGTTCGGCAAAACTCTCTACTACTGGGGACCTACATCCAAGCGTCGAATCCTGCACAACTTTTTTACTCCGGAAAAATAAACCAACTGCATCCATCGACAAGGAACCGAGTTATGAACACCAAAAACTTTCTAAATCTGCACATTCTCATATCCCACAGCCCCTCTTGTCTCAACCGTGATGATATGAACATGCAGAAGTCCGCCATCTTCGGTGGCACACGCCGCGTTCGCATATCCAGCCAGAGCCTCAAAAGAGCAATCCGCAAGAGCGACTACTATCGGCAACACCTTGGCGAGCCATCTGTGCGCACAAGAGAGCTGGGCAACCTACGAGATCATTATATCGATGAGCTGAAGGATGACTACCCAGCTGAGACAGTCACCAAGGCCATTGCCCTAATCGCAGAAAAGGACTTAATTGAGGACGATACTCAAGCAGCAGCACTAGCACCTTGGGCCGCCGCTGAACTCGCAGAGATATGCCGCATTGTCAATGAAGCAGATAAAGAAGCCTCTGCCAAGCAATTGAAAAATGCTGTGGATTCCAATTTAAAAAACCTTCGCAACACCCTGAACAATGCTGTGGATATCGCTCTCTCCGGCCGCATGGCGACCTCCGGCCTCATGACCTCAGTGGACGGTGCCATGGCTCTTGCCCACACCATCACCACCCATGCCGTGGATGCCGATATCGACTGGTTTACCGCAGTAGATGACCTGATCGAAGAAGAAGGTGAAGTTGGCGCTGGCCATCTAAATACCCAGGAATTCAGCGCTGGCGTGTTCTACCGCTATGCTAGCCTCAACCTCAATCAGCTGCAGGAAAACCTCGGTGGTGCCAACCGTGAGCAGGCACTGGATATAGGTAGACATTTGGCCCATATGCTTGCCACAGTGGTTCCATCGGCCAAGCAACAGACTTTTGCCGCTCACAACCTGGCCGACGTGGTTGTTGCTTCCTTCGGTGACATGCCCATCTCACTAGCCAATGCCTTTGAAGAACCAGTCAGCAAGCCCAGGACGGGCGGATTCCTCAAACCTTCCGCCGAGAAATTAATCGCCTATTGGCAGAAGCTTCAGCAAGGCTACGGGCTTGATGACGAAGCTACCTGTTTCAGCACCCTCGACCTTGCCGTAGACGGCGCTGTGGACAGCCTGACCGAACTGGAAAACTGGATCGCCAATGATGGCGCGCACAAAGAACAGGATTAAGTCATGGAAAATTTTCTCATCCTGAAACTATGTGGACCCATGCAGGCTTGGGGCAGCCACACCTACGAGGACTATCGGCCCACCCAAGCATTTCCCACGCGCAGTGGTATCCTCGGACTGCTAGGCGCCTGCATGGGCATCCAGCGTGAAAATAGAGATCTATTGCTAGTCCTGAATGCATCTATTCAGATGGCCGTTCGTGCCGATAGGAAAGAAGGCCGTGATACCGTAACCATCACCGACTTTCACACCGTGCAAGAAGCACGCAAGGTTGACGGAAAGCCCAACCCGAACCCAGTGGTATCCCGCCGAGAGTATCTCTGTGATGCCGAGTTCACGGTGGCACTCAGGTTAGACAAGGACTCGCCCTTCACCACTACCCAACTCACCCAGGCTTTGAAAAAGCCGATTTTCACGCCATTTCTGGGACGCCGTTCCTGCCCGTTGGTACGCCCCATCTTCGAAACGGAAGTGGAAGCGAACAATCTAACTGAAGCCCTGTCGAGCATAGAGCCCTATCAAGGCATTATTTATAGCGAACAGACTGACAACCCTCACAGCCGCATGATCGTACGCGATGTACCCATGCAGGGAAACAACCGCCAGTTTGCCACTCGCCAAGTCCATATACAGGCCGACACCTAAGGAGATAAACATGTTTCTTAGCCGTATCGCCATTACACATCAGCGCAAGCCGAATCCATATCAATGGCACCAAAAGCTCTGGACCCTCTTCGATGCACCCAACGACAGCCGCGCCTTTCTATTCCATCTGGAACAGACCTCAACAAAACAATCCCAACTGCTCTTGCTCTCTTCACAGGAGGCCATTTGCCAAGTTCCGCAGATCCGGGTACTGCAACAAAAAGAGGTCGACTACCACCTGAAATCGGGGCAAAAACTTGCGTTCAGACTCCGCGCCAATCCGATCAAGACAATAAAAGACGAACGCAAGCGAACAAATCAAAAAAACGAGATAAAAAGCTGCCGGGTTCCGCTGGTGAGAGAAGACGAACAGATCGCTTGGCTGACCAGAAAACTCGGCCCTGCCGCTAAGCTCCAGGAATGCTTTATCCAGGAAAAAGAGAATCTGTACTTTAGGAAGAAAAATCGAGCGGGAAAGATTGCTCAAGTGACATTCGAAGGCACATTAGAAATCATCGATCCTGATGAATTCACTCAGCTTATACTGAGAGGCATAGGCCCCGCCAAAGCCTTCGGCTGCGGCCTACTTCTTATACGCCGGATTTAATCCCTGGAGATTCCAAGTTTGAATATCACGCCATCCCCGACTACTCTATAATCTTACTCGATTCTTACCCGAGGAACACTTATGAGTTCTACCCGCTTATCAAGTAAAGGTCAGGTAGTTATTCCTAAGTCCATTCGTGACAAGCATCATTGGCATGAGGGCCAGGAATTGGAAGTTATCGACTCGGAAGATGGCCTGATGCTGAAAGAAAAACAACCTTTTAAGAAGACCAATTTAAAGAGCGTAGCCGGATGCCTCCCATACAGCGGTAAGACAAAATCATTGGAAGAGTTGGAAGCAGCAATAGCGCAAGGGGCCATGGAAAGTGCCAAAAAAGATGATCGGCGTTGATACCAATGTTGTAGTTCGCTTGCTGACCCGAGACGACGAAAGCCAGTACCAGACAGCACTGTCACTGTTCGATGGGAATCAGATATTCATCCCAAACACGGTCATCCTGGAACTTGAATGGGTTCTGCGCTTTGCCTACAGATTCAAACCCGTGCAGATAGCTGACGCTCTGGAAAAACTGGCGGGACTTGAGCAAGTTACGATCGACAGGCCGGATGACTTGTCCTTGGCCCTGCAAGGCCTGCGGAACAACATGGATTTTGCCGATGCACTGCATCTCGCTATCACAGCCGCTGCAACACGTCAGTTCGCCACATTCGATCAGAAACTGACGCGATATGCCCAGCATACGAGTTGTCAGGTCAAACTATTGGATTGATCCGGGATCAGTAGAGAAGCCGCCATGCTCCCACCTCTCAAACCCATCGCCATGAAGGAAAGGATCTCCATGTTATTCATCGAAAAAGGCGAGATCGACGTGCTGGACGGCGCCTTCGTCGTCCTCGACAAGACCGGTGTGCGCACCCACATTCCGATTGGGAGCGTCGCCTGCCTGATGCTCGAACCCGGAACCCGCGTCTCCCATCGAGCTGCCGCACTGGCAGCGCGGGTAGGAACCTTGCTGGTCTGGGTCGGCGAGGCCGGTGTGCGGCTCTACGCCTCAGGCCAACCTGGAGGGGCGAGGTCAGACCGACTGCTCTATCAGGCAAAACTCGCGTTAGATGAAACGACCCGTCTCAAAGTCGTGCGCAAGATGTATGAATTCCGTTTCGGCGAAGCGCCACCTGCAAAGCGTAGTGTTGAACAACTACGTGGCATCGAAGGAGCCAGAGTCAGAAAAACCTACCAACTGCTTGCCAAACGCCACGGCATTCAGTGGAAAGGCCGGAACTACGACCGCACTGATTGGGATAAGTCAGACTTGCCTAATCTCTGCCTCAGCGCCGCCACCGCCTGTCTCTACGGCATTACGGAAGCAGCAGTGCTTGCTGCCGGTTACGCACCAGCCGTTGGTTTCATCCATACCGGCAAACCCCTCTCCTTTGTCTATGACATAGCCGACCTGTTCAAATTTGATAGCGTGGTTCCAGTCGCCTTTCAGATCGCATCCAAAGCCCCCTTACAGCCGGAGCGCCGCGTCAGACTCGCCTGCCGCGACATGTTCAGGCAGCAAAAAATACTCGGGAAAATAATTCCCACAATCGAAGAGATCCTGGCAGCCGGTGAAATTGAGCCACCAAAACCACCGGATGATGCTCAACCCATCGCCATACCGGTAGAGAAGGGAATCGGAGATGCTGGTCATCGTCACTGAAAGTATCCCACCCAGGCTGCGGGGACGGCTCGCAATCTGGCTGGTGGAAGTCCGGGCAGGCGTCTATGTCGGCAACCCCTCCGCAAAACTCCGCGATTTTATCTGGGAGCAGACCGAGCAAGGCCTTGAAGACGGCAATGCCATCATGGCTTGGAACACCAATACTGAATCGGGCTACGACTTCAAGACACTCGGCACCAACCGAAGAATCCCCGTCGACTTTGACGGGATCCGGCTGGTCTCCTTTCTTCCCGAAAAGGAAGATAAAAATGCTCTTTAACAATTCGGATTTACCACCTCAAAAAAGGCCAAATAGGTTGGTAGAAAAACCTATAGTGAATTTGCCATTAATTATCAAATAGATAGAATTAGTGTGTTCCCCGCACCTGCGGGGATGAACCGACAGTGGCTCAGCAAGAGGGAGTTCATAGGGTGTGTTCCCCGCACCTGCGGGGATGAACCGGCGACTGGCCCCACCACGGATGCAAGTGAGTCTTCGACCT
>JAESPE010000146.1 GCA_016756835.1 gamma proteobacterium endosymbiont of Lamellibrachia anaximandri
GCGCTCGGATGCCTACTTTGCTTCCCCTCTGGCGCAAGGCACGCCGGGTAAGCAGTGCGGCCTCGCGGCTACCGGGGACTACCAGCCTTCGCTTCGCTCTCCATGGCTGGCAGCGAATGAATAGTTTACTCACCTGCTCCTGCCATCAAAAAGAACCGAGGCCCGGTCTGAGCCGATCCAGCCTTTCCAGAGGGATCGAGATAGCGCCGTCACGCACAAACCCCGACGGTTTACCGAGTTCGTCGTAACAGACACACTGATCCCCTTCAAACATGAAATCGCCGATATAGCGATGGGTGATCTTGCGCTTGAGGTTCTTTGCGTAGGGTAACCCGAGAAAGTGGCTGACAAATCCCCTGATCACGCCGGCGTGGACCACGACCAGAATGGTCTCGTCTTGGTGCTTGGCCGCCAGTGAATCAAAAAAAATCACACTACGCGTCTGCATCTGCCTGAAGCTCTCACCGTCTGGATAGACAAAGTCAGGATCTTTCTTGTGAAGGGGAAAAGTTTTTTCCACCCAAGACTTGCTTTTCCGGTACAAAATGCCGTAATTGATCTCGTTAAGCGCCAGCGTGTCTTGGACCAGGGGGATACCCCGCTTTCGCGCGTAGAACATACCCGTCTGGCGGGCCCGTTCCAGATAGCTGGTATAAACAGCAGAGAACTGAATGTTGTGCTCGTTAAGAATCGCATCCACATAGGACATATCCGCCTTCCAGCCTTTGACCGGCGGCGCATCGCCCCAACCCATGATCAGGCCTGACGCATTGATGAGGGTCTTATAGTGTCTGACGACGATGGCGCGCATGATTTTATATAAATCCGCTTCCGAAACAATGCCCTGATAGGATCATAACCCACCCGTTTCTCGATACTCAACCAAAAGAACGCTGTTGCGAATAACGGGATGTCTATTTGAGTGGAGAGGTCGCTATCGCCGATCCGATACCGAGTGAGCTGAAAAGAGCAAGACCGGCAAAGCATCGGTACATGCTGCAGCACAGATTTGGCCTGGCAGACAGCGTGAGATCAAATCATGTCTCGCCAAAGTTTAAGCATCTGATTTCGGCCAATCACTGATATAAAATCCTTGCTCGTGGTTTTGGATGAACTAAACTGATGTAAAGGTCATCAATGGCCAGCCAAGGCGTTGGTTGCAATGAAATCGAGCAAGTCTTAAGGATGGTCCGCAGCAAGCCCTGAAAGCACTGCAGCAAGCCAACCTCGTCATCAAGAACAGCCCTGTGGTCGTCTTTCGCTGGAAATCAACCGGTGGCTGGCCGGTGGAGTATGTCTCCAGTAATGTGACTCAATTCGGATACTCCGTTCAAGAGTTATTGTCTGAAGATATCCTATATAGCTCAATGATACATCCTGATGATCTTGAGCGGGTGACTCGGGAGGTGGCAGAACATTCAATCAGTGATGTTGACAGCTTTGAACAGGAGTATCGCATTGTCTCCCCATCCGGAGAGGTTTTCTGGGTTGATGATAGGACTACGATCGAAAGAGATGATGATGGAAATATCACTCACTATCAGGGCATAGTGCTCGACATCACTGAGCGTAAATTGAAAGAGGAAAACTATCGCAAACTCTTTGAAGGCACAGGAACAGGGATGGGTGTTGTTGAGGCTGATGGCACCTTCTCACTGATCAACCAAAAGCTAGCTCAGATTATCGAGTCAGATGAGTCGAATATCATCGGACATTCATTTCTGGAGTGGGTGGCCGAAACAGATAAAGACAGGATGCTGGGGTATCACCTTGCAAGACTACGTGGAGAAAAAGGTATACCCGAAAACTATGAGTTTCGCTTAAAAACCCAAAAGGGTCACGAAGGCTGGGGCTTGCTGAATCTCACTTTTTTCCCGGATTCAGGCAGCACTCTGGCCTCTGTATTAGACATTAGCGACATTAAACGGACAGAGGGGGCACTGAGGGAGGCCGTTGCTTCGCAAAATGCGATCTTCGCTGCCGTCCCTGACCTGATGTTTGAAATGGATGATGACGGGCGCTATCTCAACATATGGGCAAGCAATCCTGATGAGTTGGCTGCCAGCAAAGAGCGACTATTGGGTCGAACCGTTTCAGAGATGCTGCCTGCCGATGCTGCAGAACAAGCGATGACCGCACTGAAAGAAGCCGGCGAGAAAGGGCAATCTTTCGGGCGACAAATTCAACTTGATACCCCGGATGGGATGCTCTGGTTTGAACTATCTGTCAGTCTCAAGGAGAGAGACACGCCTCCTCATCATTTCATTGTGCTATCGCGCAATATTACTGATCGCAAGCAGCTGGAGGCTGAATTAGTATACCGCTCGAACCATGACCCCTTAACCGGCTTGTATAACCGCAGAATGCTGGAGAAGCAGTTAGCCAAGGATATACAAAGGGCAGCTCGGTATAAGCGTCCTCTGTCGCTGTTTATGGTGGATATCGATCACTTCAAATCTATTAATGACACCCATGGACACCGTACAGGTGACTTCATACTCACGAACATTGCAAAGGTATTGGAAGAGGTAATACGTGAGACGGATTACTCTTCCCGTTATGGCGGCGAGGAGTTTGTCATAGTGCTGCCAGAGACGCCTCTTACCGATGCGAAGGAACTTGCAGAACGGCTACGCACCATGATCGCAGGGAGATTATTCAAGATAGCGGATGGGAACAAGCTCAGCATTACCATCAGTATCGGCGTATCCGTTTTTACAGGGGAAAATAAATCCCTGGACGCTCTGCTTAATTCGGCTGATTCAGCAATGTATTTTGCAAAAGAGTCGGGCCGTAACTGCGTTAGGGTGGCGGAAAATACTGTTTGAAAAAGAGGCTCTTCCCCTGATCGAGTGGGTAGAAATGTAAATCACCACTATATGTTTTTTCCCGAACTATGGCTTCGGCCAATAGCGATACCTGATTAAGACCTTCAGTGCGGGAATAATGGCAACAAGATACAATGGAATCGCCACCACAAAGACCCACCTTGCTGCCTCACTGTTTGTCATATCTAGAAATTCATCGAGCGCCACACCCACGAACAAAAAGCCGATCGGAAAGTACATGATATAGACCCCGGAAAGCAGAGACGGAGTAAACGATTTCTTGCTTAGTCGGGTTGTGACCCAGATGGTGAATACCAGCAAAAAACCCACGCCCAATCCAACAATAGCTATTTCCTTGCCCTGGACATCCAGGACGAGAAACAGAGGCTGGAGTCCCCACACAAAGAGTCCCAAAACAAGAGCCACAATCACTCGGCGTGCATCAAGATACTTGCCCAATAATGCCAAACCCACCACATACAAGGAAGCAACAGCCATGACCATAACGATATCATCATTGATATTGCCGCCTGTCGGAAGATGGCCCGTCGCGTACATCACCAGAAAGAGGACTAGCTGAGGGCAGAGTACAGCTGTAAAATAGAGCAGCAGCACTGCCTGATTGGCCAGGATGGTGGTGGCCTTGACTGGCATTCTCGACTGCCGGATGGCCCAGATAGCAGGCAGAATGGTGAACGCGGCAATTATGCCGAGGATGCCAAAAACCCCTCTATCGGCAGCCTTGTTCATCAGGTCTCCAATATCCTCTCCCCTGGTTACAAGATATGCAGCCCCAAATACGATTCCCAACATCAGGGTTCCATAGAGCAAAAACAGCAACAGGAATGAGTGCAACCCGGCAGACCATACCAGGGGTTTGCGGATCCGCAGATAGCGGTCGACGCGCCCAATGAGCCGGGGGTATGGTAAGCGAAGACGGGGCAACCCAAAGCGTCTCTCGCTCATTCCCAGCCGCCGATTTCGAATACTCAGAGGAAGCACCAACAAGGTGAGCATCCCGGCGGCGAAGAAGCTGAGAAAAATATAAAAGGGAATAGACGCAAGCGTCCGTTCAAAATAGTCACCGCTTCCCGCTCTGAACGCCTTTGCCGCATAAACGCTCTTTAACACATCGCCCAGTGACAGAGGGGGCGCCTCATCATCGTAGTACCCAACCTGCAGCAGACAGCCTCTATCGTAGCCACAAACTTTGACTCCGTAAGAGAAGCGAAACGCTTCGTCGATTCCATAGCGCCTGAGGGCACTGCGAATCTCCTGTTCGTTGCTCTGGACCACCTCTCTATCAAGCTCAGGATGACAGCACCAGAATCCGTACCGCTCATGAAAGGCGTACTCCTGGGCAAACTCTCCATCGGGTGTCACATCGGCGATCCGCTGCACCACAGGCAGTGCGAAGGAGAGCGGATTGAGCTGTATCATAAAAAAGCAGGCCATATAGAGGACTCCGGTCAACAGAGTCTTGCGCCAACCAAACTCCCCCAGAGGTGAACGAAACTGCTGAAACACCCACAGGGCCAGGACCAGCCAGCCCATGATCTGAAACCAGCCTATCAGGCTTCCAAACTCCACGATGGTAGGCACTGATGTGCGGCTGACGGGATAGAGCGATCCCAGCACATAGAGCACCGGATTGGCCAGGATCAGGGAGAACCAAACGAAGTAGTGCACCCGGGTACGCCAGATAAACGGGCGGTGCAACAGCAGCCGACGGTCCAGACTGCGCAGGAAAGAGGGGATCACCAATCGAAGCAATGGCTGCAACAGGTGATTAAGGCCTTCATGCCGTGGCTTGGGGTCGATGCCTTTCTGTGCCGCAGCCATGACCTGCTAATGGAACAACTGCTTGATGGAACGGCTGATATCGCGGAAATACTCCACTTCCACCCCCTCACTCAGCAAAAGCTGCAACAGCTCGCGATGGGTTACCTCCAGCGGTACGGTGATGACGTAGGCGACACCACTGTGCTGGATCTGATGCAGTTTCAATTTACGCAGGTAGCCGCGCAGCTCCTGCTCTTCACAGTCCGTGCCCAGTTCGTAGGTATTGAAGCGCCGTTGCTCCCCCATCTGTTCGACCAGTCCATTGAATTTCACCCGTCCCTGCTCCAGGAACAGGATGCGGTCGGCAATGGCTTCAACCTCGTGCAGGTGCTGGGAGGAGATCAACACCGACATCGGGTATCGCAGCCCATCGGCCAGGTTGCGCAGGTCCTTGAGCACCACCTGTTGGGCCTTGAAATCGAGGTTGGCCAGCGGCTCATCGACGATCAGCAGCCTCGGCCGCCACACCAGGGCACGGGCAAGGGCGAAACGCAATTTGAAGCCACCGGAGAGCTCGGACCAGCGCTTCTCCAGATGCTCCCCCAGACCCAGGCGTTCGACGATGAAACCCACCTCACGCAGGTTGTCTTCACCGAGAATCCCGTGGATGGCCGCCTCGTACTGGAGATTTTCCTCCAGGGTGCCATATACTTTGGGGAGTTCCTGAGGCACGTAGGCAATTTCCTCCTTGACCTTGACCCAGTCGATTCCTTTTTTCGTGTTACTCTCCTGCTTCAACAGCGGGAAGGCCATACTGCCCTGGTCGTGGAGCAGGTCCCCGGCGACCAGACGAAACAGGGTGGTCTTGCCGTTGCCGTTCTCCCCCACCACCCCGGTAATCTCGCCAAGCCGAAGCTTCAGCTCGATACCACGCAGCCGGAACCCGGACTTGGGGTAGGTCTTACCCAGGTTCTCGCAGCCAAACACCACGTCCCGCTGGGGAGCCATATCCTGGTATCGCTGCTCGGCCTGCTCGATGGCCCGCTCCAGCGGCTCGGCTCCGGTACCACTCTTGAAGTCCTCGACGATGTCGCCGACAAGGTCCAGCATCTCGTCGAGCACCCGCCTGCGCTGCTCGTCGCCGGGGGCCTTGGTGTAATTCAGTCGGAGGATCAACGCCGAGTGACGCAGCCTGCTATCGAGCGCGTATGTGTTAGCGAACCCCATCAGTAAGGTGCTGCCCTCCTTCGGGTCCGCCTCAATACCCAAGCAGAGTTCCGCGGCAACCTGCTCGATCTCCTGGTTCATATCGTTATTGCTCATGCGATGACGCCGTCCATGAGTGCAAGCGCCTGATAGAGCAGCTTGTTGCGGCGCAGTTCGATCTCGTCGAAGCCGGTCGTCCCACGCCGCTCAGCCTTGTTCAGCCGGTTATAGCTGGCACTAATAACGATCACTTCATTGAGGTCATCCGCGTTGTCGCGGGAGAAATCGCGCACAAAGTCCATCAGCCGCTTGATCGCCTCGCTGATGTTGTCGTCGGCGAACAACAGTTGGATCTGCTGGTGCCGTTGCGATAGGTCGTTTGTCGAAGCCATGTCCAGGATGCGTAACTCAGTGTTCCTGTTCTGTGTCTGTCAGATCCGGTATGCGCAACTGAAGGTGCGGGTCCACCGGCGGGATGTCCCGACTGGCGACCTTTCCCGTCCTCTGTTTTGGCATAACGGATTGGAACATATCAAACGCTCTCTTCCCCTTGTTCTCTGGCTTTGATGGCGGTGAGAAGCCGTGGCAGGTTTTCAGCCCACATTGGCTCCCGGAGATCGAGAACCAGCGAGTTACGCAGCCGCTCAAGAACCTTTCCGAGATTGTTCCTCAGCTCGAACAGTCGGGTTTTTTGCCGGTTAAGGTCACTGGTGTCGAGGTGCTTCTCGATGTAGACGGGAAAAAGGGCGTCGATCTCACCAATCTTGGCGTCGATCTGCTCAGTGGCGGTCACCCGGAAGCCGATATCCAGAAAGGTCTCATCAAGATAGCCTGCGATGAGCTTATGCCCCCCATTCAAAGCCTCGCCGTAGAGGCTGAGGACACTCTCCATACCGACCCAAGGAGAGAGCAGGCTGTTGCCGGAGACGATGGACAACACCACATCGCTTTCTGCCACCACCCGAAGGATAAAGGCCTCGACATCCTCTCCCGGCCGGATGTTCTTGCTGTCGATACACACCCGGATACCCTCGGACTCCAGTGCGGCGCTGATCCTGCCTACCACACCCAAGTCCGCGTGACTGTAGGAGATGAACACCGTGGGGCCGGATGCCGAAGTCCGGTCCACAGCCAAACCGACCGGAGGCAATGGTTCGGACTGCTCCCCCGCTGCCAGCCATGGAGAGCGAAGCGAAGGCTGGTAGTCCCCGGTAGCCGCGAGGCCGCACTGCTTACCCGGCGTGCCTTGCGCCAGAGGGGAAGCAAAGTAGGCATCCGAGCGCGGCGTCCAGTC
>JAESPE010000147.1 GCA_016756835.1 gamma proteobacterium endosymbiont of Lamellibrachia anaximandri
CGCGCTCGGATGCCTACTTTGCTTCCCCTCTGGCGCAAGGCACGCCGGGTAAGCAGTGCGGCCTCGCGGCTACCGGGGACTACCAGCCTTCGCTTCGCTCTCCATGGCTGGCAGCGGGGGAGGTTGGCCACACCGTCAACCTGCTGCGGGACCGGGAACTGATCCGTTCGAGCTTCTCCGGCCGGGCGGAGCGGTATGAACAGAAACTCGGCAGGCATCTTGAGCTTGGTCGGGAGGAACAGGCGGTGCTCTGTGTCCTGCTGTTGCGCGGACCCCAGACACTGGGTGAGCTGCGTACACACGGTTCGCGTCTGGCGGATTTTACCGGTCTGGAGGATGTCCGAGATGCCTTGGAACTGCTGATGGCACAAGATCCTTCATTGGTGGCGACCCTCCCCAAGGGGCCGGGACGACGCGAGGACCGATACGTCCAGCTGCTGAGTGATGAACCGAAGGAGGAGCTGTCTATCGCCGCTGCTGCGACGGAAACGACCGGTGAAGCTGATCGCCTGACGGCCCTTGAGGAGGAAGTCCGGCAGTTGCGGGCCGAAATAGACACCCTGTGGCGGTTGACCGGGCTACAAACGCAGAGAGCGTCATCGGACGAACAATAGTCTTTCGATGTCACCCCAAGGCTTGCCCCGTTGACCCCTACAGAAACGGGTAATCGGTATAACCTTTTTCATCACCGCCGTAAAACGTCTCGGGATCTGGCTCGTTAAGTCGTGCGCCCTGTGCAAATCGCTCAGGTAGATCCGGATTGGCGATAAACAGCTTGCCGAAGGCAACCAAATCAGCACCACCCTGTTGCAACGCCTGCTCGGCCTTGGCTTGGGTATAGCCATTGTTGGCCATGTAGAGGCCACCAAAGCGGCGCTTGAGTTCATGATAATCCACAAGGCGATCTCCACCCAACATATCGCCTTCCAATACATGCAGGTAGGCAAGCTGATGGCCGCGCAACATATCAACAACCGCATTAAACGTCGCTTGCGGCTGTGAATCCCGAATGTCATTGAACCGGTTTTCAGGTGACAGGCGCACACCGATACGGTTGGCAGGCCAAACGCCACTCACCGCAGTAATCACTTCATCCAACAGGCGCATGCGGTTTTCAATAGTGCCGCCATAGGTATCAGTTCGGGTGTTGGTGCCATCGCGTAAAAACTCATCCAGCAAATAGCCGTTCGCTGCATGGATCTCCACGCCGTCAAAGCCTGCATCTCTGGCTCTTTGTGCGGCAGCCGCATAATCTGCACACAGGCCGGGAATCTCTTCGATGGTCAGGGCACGGGGGGTCTCGAAAGGCTGCATCCCCTCATAGGTCACGGCATCACCTTCAGGACGGATGGCCGACGGCGCTACCGGCTGAATATTTCCGGGCAGCATCGAGGGGTGAGATATACGCCCTACATGCCAGAGCTGGATAAAGATACGCCCGCCTTCGGTATGCACGGCATCGGTTACCTGCCGCCATTCCGCCACTTGCTCATCACTGTGGATCCCCGGTGTTGCGGGATAGCCAACGGCCTCGGGCGAGATCTGACTGGCCTCGGTAATAATCAACCCGGCAGCGGCCCGCTGAATGTAGTACTTGGCGTTCAGTGCCGTGGGCACATTGCCCTCGCCGGCCCGGTTGCGGGTCATGGGCGCCATCACAATGCGATTCGGCAGTGTCAGGCCACCCAGCGTGAGTGGGGTAAAAAGATCGATATTATCCATTTTTCACCTCACTTTTTCAGTCGCTTGAAGGCATGGTTGCCGTTGAAGCCCTGGTTGAAGAAATGCCTGATCCAGACCATCGCCAATGGTTCCAGGTAGTGGGAATTTTCAATGCCGCCCTGATCAATCACCGGCGGCCAGCCGAGTGACTCGATCAGCTCCCCGGTAGTCTTTTTAGCATTTTCGTCGCTGCCGCAAATGAACATATCCGGCTTGCCCTCCGGGAAGTTCGGATCGACTATATGCGGATTACCAACAATGTTGAAGGCCTTGACCACCCGGGCCTCGGGCAGCAAGCACTGCACCAGTTCTCCTGCGGAATCGGTATGTCCGACATCGAGTACCGGTGGCTGTCCTTCGGTCTCGAAGCGTAGTGGATTGGTGGCATCCATCACCAGCTTGCCGGCGAAGTTCTCCGCACCTGCGAGCTCAATAACGTTTTGCAGATGGGACCAACCGATGGCAACCACAATCACCTCGCCAAAGGCTGCCGCCTCGGTAAACGTCCCAGCTCGGGCACCGTTGCCGGTTTGCTCAAGCCAGTCCTGAACCTTTTGCGCCGCCGGACTGCGAGTGCCGATCATGACTTTATGACCACGGCCGGCAAAGCCGGCACCCAATACACAGCCAACATCGCCAGTTCCCAAAATACCTATTTTCATGTCTGCACCCTCCATTCACGGATGGTAGGAGACCGAACTTAACTCTCCCGATTGAATTGATAATAGTAATATAGGGCATTTTATATCCCATATTTTGAATAAGAGGACGTTTGACCGGTTTTCTCTTCCGACGAAAACCCTTATCTCAAACATTGGATGGAGTAGAAGACGCCGCCCAGATAGGTCAGAGGCGCCAACACAAAGGTCAGCACGATAGCGATATCGTCAGAAGTGTTGGCATAGGAGTTCAGTATCACCGACATCAGAACCAAACCCGGTACGATAAAATCGATGTAGCGGAAACCATCCATCTCCACGATCTGACCGTGGATGAAAAAGAGAGGGAGCGGATCATCAATCGCTCCCCCCTCAAAGCTAATTATGACCAGACCCTGAACCGGGAATCAGCCTACGAGATGGTGATCAATCGCGAGGAGGAGCTGGCGAAAAGGCGTCAGCTGCTGGCCGAGGAAGAGAGCCGTGAGAAAGAGGAATCCAAAAAAACCGCGGCAGCGGCGGCCGCAAGCGGCAGGGTGTCATGGAGACCTTCGCCAAATCCGTTGCCAGGCCGTCGGTTCCAAGCTGGGCCGACAGATCATCCGCGACATCCTTGGCAACATCATCGGCAAGCGCTAGAGATACCGGTATGGATTAAATCGCTCATTGTCATCTCGACCGCACGACTGAATGGATGCAGGAGGCCAGAGCCGAGGGAGAGATCTCATGCTACGGAGCACTGTATCACGAGATTCCTCCCTCTGGCCGGGATAACAGAGTGGTAAAGGATGGTGATGCGCCAAACTTATCCACCCTACCCGTCATGAGCTTTGGTTTGACACCCGATGGCCATGAGGAATCACATCCTTGGAAACCAACAACTTCATCACCTTGTAGAAATTCTTCTCTCCCCCATGTTTTCGGGTTTTATTTTCTTCATTGCTTGTTGAATCAATTCAGAATAATTACCTCGCCCCATGCTTGACGAGAAGGTCTGCTATGGAGTCCAGTCGGTTGATACGACAGTATTCCAACAATGTGATGCCTCCTTCTTCAGCATTTACGAGGCGTCCGGGCTTTCCTGTTGAGTAACGGACACCCCCGGATGTTTGCGTTTTGCCAGCAGGCTCAAATCCGGCAACCCGCACGACATTGGGGTCGGCTCCTTCCGCGAGCATCGTCTTTAGCCTGGAGAAATCCTGGGATGTAGAGTTAGGTGTAGGGTTCGATAGGTCGGCTTTTGTTCCTTTCTTGGAATCATAGCTTACTCTCATGAAGGCTTGAGGGACCTGGCCCATGATCGTCCTGCCGAGCGCCATCGACTTTTCCAGACCTTGAACGGCACGAATTTTCTTGTTATCCGCGCCACTTACCAGCAACAGCTTGACTACCTCAGTTTGACCTGCCCCTGATGCTACTGTTAACGGCGTCTCACCATCTTTCGTAGTTGCATTTACATTCGCCTTGGCGGCGATCAGTAGTTTGACAATTTCAGTATGACCAAACTGCGACGCCATCAGCAGTGGTGAAAGCCCCCGATCGGTGGTGGTTGCATTTACATTAGCCTTGGCCGTAAGTAACAGCTTGACAACTTCAGTGTGACCGTTTTGCGACGCCATATACAATGGTGTGGTTCCATCCACTTTACTGACAACATTTGCATCCGCCTTGGCTGCCAGCAGCAGCTTTACTATCTCAGTATGGCCCTTCGTAGATGCAAACCACAACGAAGTAACTCCGTCAATATTCTTTGTATTTACCTTGGCTCCCGCCGCCAGCAACAGATTGACGATTTCAGCATTACCAGTGTCAGAAACCAAAGCCAGCGGGGTATTACCCTGCATTTGCGTTGCATTGACATGCGCGTTGGCAGCAAGCAACTGTTTGACAACTTCTGTATGCCCTAACTCTGATGCTATCCACAGCGGAGTAAAGTCACCATTTTTAGACGCATTGACATCTGCCCCAGCAGCAAGAAGCAACTCGACAACACCAGTATGCCCCATTTCCGTCGCCTTAATCAGGGCAGTGGCACCATCCTGTTTACGAACTGTATTTGCATCAGCCCCAGCCGCCAGTAGCAGCTTTACATCTCCAAGATTACCTTCTTCTGATGCCAGATATAGTGCAGATCGGCCCTCTTTTTCGACTGCCTCAATATCAGCTTTAGCTGCAAGCAGCAGGTGTTTGATCTCGGCTGATGACGTGATCATCAGCGGAGTATAACCAAATTTTTGGTCAGCCAAATCGGGATCCGCCTTTGCCTCAAGCAGAAATATGACAACTTCAGTATGATTTTTCACCGACGCGAGAAACAATGGAGTCATCCCGGATGTTGTGACCGCGTTTTGATTTGCTTTAGCAGCAAGCAACAGTTTGACGATTTCAGTATGACCAAACTGCGAAGCCCTTCCCAGCGGGGTGCCGGATGTATTGGCATTTGCTGCGGCTACAAGCAATAACTCAACAATTTCTGTATAACCATTCTGCGAAGCAATTAGCAAGGGAGTAGTACCATTATTTGCTGCTGCATTGACATCCGCCCTAGCGGCAATCAAGAGCTTAACAATTTCTGAATAACCATTCTGCGACGCCACAATCAGCGGAGTAGCACCGTTTGCCGTGGCTGCGTTAACATCCGCGTTAGCTGCAAGCAATAGCTTGACTACTTCAGAGTGACCATATGACGATGCTTCCCATAGCGGAGTTGCCCCGTTTACTCCTTTGCGATTTATGTTTGCTCCAGCCTGTATTGCCTTTTTGATCCTGGCTATAGCTTCATTCGTCATAGAATTAGGGAGAATCTTCAGCTCTATCGATGTGGACTTCTTTGCCGGTTGTTCAATGGGAGAGAAATACCCATCATCTCTCCATTCACCGTAAGTTTTGTTACCATTCGTCTCATAGATGAAACCTCTGCCAAATGGCATGCCATTTCGAAAACTCCCAACAAACTTCCTGCCATCGGGAAAAGACTGTGACCCCTCGCCATTCGGCTGGCCACCTTTGAATTCTCCGGTGTATATTCTCCCATCCGGCTGTGTTAGTTCGCCATCGCCATGCTTCAACCCATTTTGAAATCCACCAATATAGGTATATCCATTGAAAGTGTGGGTTCCCTTGCCGTGCGGCTTGTTGTTAAGAAAATCTCCCACATATTTCTCTCCATTTGACGGAACAGTCAGGGTTCCGTGGCCCTGTTTCATTCCATTATTAAACTCGCCAACGTATTGTCTGCCACTGGGATATGTGTAAGTGCCATATCCATTTCTACAATCCTCTGTGCAGCTGTTTGACTGGACCTCCTGTCGCGGCGTATTGGAAACGCAACCAGCGATGATCAGCGTGGTAGCGAGAAACAAAAAAGCAGTCGACTTTCTGAACATTGTTGAATCCTCAAGATTTCCAAAATGACTTGATCCCTATTTCCCCCTTTTGTTGGCGGAACCTATTTCCACAAGCAGTTGAGATGTCGTTACATAACGAAACTGTCTTCTAATAGTGACTCACCGCTCCTTGGGGAAAAACAGGAAAAACCATGTCAGAGAACAGTTTTCGCAATATTCTCCGTCTGTTAATTTCCTCGGACGCCCCGGTTTACCAAGTCTTGCCCTTCTATTTTTCATAGACTCGATTTCTTCAAAAAACCGGCTATTTCCCCACCGACAATTCATGATTCAGTTCATCCCTGACAAAATGAATAAAACTTGAACTATTGTAGCAGAAACCGTTCTCTGACCCGTTTGCTCAGCGAAGAAGCCAAGAGGTGCAACCGGTGGTCACTGCCGGGAACGATTCGACCAGTGAAGCAGATCGCCTGACCGCCCTGGATGAGGAAGTACGGCGGCTACGGACAGAAATCGGCGCCCTTTGGCAGTTGACCGGACTACTGAGACCGTCACCGAATGACGAATAGTTTTCGAAAACCGCGCGAAAACCGGGGCAGAGAACAATTTATTCTCTGTTGCCTATCGATCAAGTCTGACCGCATTGATTCTGAGCAGGTAGGAGCAGCCCCCCACCAACGCTTCATAGTAAATAATAGGGGATATTGTCCAAAGCGTTTTCCGGCCTACTTCTTGATGCCCACACCTCGGGACAGCAGGTTCAGGCTATAGGCCGATAGGGCCAAAATAAACGAGAGAATGATCGCTGTCGCAATACCAAGATCGATATCCGAAACGCCGATGAGACCGAAGCGAAAGGCGTTCACCATGTAGAGCACAGGATTGGCCATGGAGACATCCTGCCAGAATTGGGGCAACAGCTGGATGGAATAGAAGACGCCGCCAAGATAGGTCAGCGGTGTCAACACAAAGGTCGGTACGATAGCAATATCGTCAAAGGTGTTGGCATAGACCGCGTTGATGAAACCCGCCAGGGCAAACAGGATCGAAGTCAAAACGAACACCAACAGCGTGATAGCGTAACTGTGTATCTCAAGATCGGTAAAGAACCAAGTGAGTCTTCGACCTCGTGAAAGATTTTGGGACATCCCAGTCCCCAAAATCGACTCGGCCTTCGACAGCCTGTTTGTGCCCCGGCCGTCCCGGTCACTGGC
>JAESPE010000148.1 GCA_016756835.1 gamma proteobacterium endosymbiont of Lamellibrachia anaximandri
TCGAGGTTGTCGCGTAGTGCCAGTGACCGGGACGGCCGGGGCACAAACAGGCTGTCGAAGGCCGAGTCGATTTTGGGGACTGGGATGTCCCAAAATCTTTCACGAGGTCGAAGACTCACTTGACTGTCAGTACGGAGTGCGTAGACTATTTTCTCGCCGATGGTTTCATTGATCTGAACGCTCTTGGGTGTGGATTTGAGTGTTTCCAGACCGCGTGCTGTTAATGCGCACTGACTGAAGCCGTACTGGTTACTGGACTGGGTGTCGATATAGCCAGTGTCTATCAACCATTCGATTGTGGCATAGCAGACTTCAAATGCCTTGGAAGGGTCGCCACGATCATCCAGGGGCGTTCCGAATTCATTGCATTATTCATGGCCGCTGATCTTTGCGCCATCTGAACGCAATTATGAGTCAATATGGTGCAACCTTTTCGATTTTGCACCATGCATGTGCAAAGCAGCGAGATGAGAAGTTGTTCAGATTGACTTAACTGTATGGAATTAGTCATTTTTTTTGTGAAGGCATAATTATTGCTTTAGTAGGCACCAATTCAAAGCAGTAAACGAAATCAAGTCTCAAAATAAAACTTGCTCGAAATAGGTGTAATCAATGTCAATCGTAAACAGATCAATTAGAGCGGCGTTTGGGGTGATGGCCCTGATGTCGATTCCGGCCATGGCCGTGGCGGAAGAAGCTGTCATGAACAGTGCCAATACCGGCTGGATCATGACTACCACCGCACTGGTGCTGTTTATGACCCTGCCGGGCCTGGCACTGTTCTATGGTGGGTTGGTGCGTACCAAGAACGTGCTGTCTGTGTTGATGCAGTGTTTTGCGATCGCGGGTGTTGCCAGCATCATCTGGTTCCTCTTTGGCTACAGTCTGGCATTTGGTGAGGGGAATGCCTGGATCGGTGACTTCAGTAAGGTCATGCTCTCCGGTGTCGGCAAAGAGACGCTCTCAGGTGACATTCCTGAATCCCTTTTCATGATGTTTCAGATGACCTTCGCCATTATCACCCCGGCGCTGATCATTGGCGGTTACGCAGAGCGAATGAAATTTTCCGCCATGCTGATCTTCAGTACGGTCTGGTTGATATTGGTCTATATCCCCGTGACCCATTGGGTTTGGGGCGGTGGCTGGCTGGGTGCGATGGGGCTTTACGATTTTGCCGGTGGCGTAGTGGTGCATATCACTGCGGGTGTGGCGGCGCTCGTTGCAGCCATGGTGCTGGGGCCGCGTAAGGGGTTCGGTTCAGCCGCGATGATGCCGCACAATATGACCATGACGGTTACCGGCGCCGGTATGCTCTGGGTCGGCTGGTTTGGCTTTAATGGCGGCAGCGCGCTGGCCTCCGACGGGAGTGCCGCGATGGCGATATTGGTGACTCACCTCTCCGCTGCCATGGGGGCTATAACCTGGGTGGTTCGGGAGTGGATCAAGTTCGGCAAACCCAGTGCATTGGGTGCAGTTACAGGTATGGTGGCCGGTCTCGGCACCATTACGCCGGCGTCCGGTTTTGTAGGTCCCGGTGGTGCCTTGATTATCGGTCTGCTGGCGGGGGCTGTCTGTTTCTCGGCCACCAACTATCTCAAACAGGTGTTGAAGATTGATGATTCACTGGATGTTTTTCCGGTGCATGGTGTCGGCGGTATCATGGGTACCTTGCTGGCGGGCGTCTTCTCTGCCACATCCCTTGGGGTTTTCTCCGGTTATGGTTTCGCTGAGGGCATCGAAACCATAGGGGGGCAGGTCTATGTCCAGTTTATCGGTGTGGTGGCGACTATTGTCTTTACCGCAGTGGTGAGCTACGTCATTCTCAAACTGGTGGACAAGCTGGTGGGACTGCGGGTCACAGAAGAGGAAGAGATCGAAGGCCTGGATGTCGTGCTGCACGAAGAGCGCGGTTACGATATCTGATCGGGTTCGGTTAGGTAAAGCGGTAACCCGCCGGGCCTATGATCCGGCGGGTTTTTTTGGCTCGTTATTGAGCTGATGGGCGGCGATAGCTGGCCAGGGCGCTGTCGGTTTCGTAGATTGCCACTTCGACGACGGGGAAGCCCCCCGTTTCAACCTGATCAAAGATCAGGCGGGCGATGTTTTCGGCAGTGGGATTGTGTTTCATCACATAGACCCTTTCTCCTGCGGCCTGCAGCGTTGGCAGGATCGGATCGTCCTGGTGCATCAGCATGTTGTGGTCGAGTTCGCTGTCGATCCACTGCTTGACGAAACCCCCGATATCGCTGAAGTCGCAGACCATACCCATCTCATCCAGTTCACTGCTCTCCAGACGAATCACCGCAGTGGCGTTGTGGCCATGCAGATAACGGCACTTGCCTTTGTGGTTGAGCAGGCGGTGCCCGTAGCAGAAATGGATCTCTTTGGTGACGGTGTACATGTCAGCGGTATCTTGATCTGAAAGAGGCTGGAGTATAAGGCCTGATTTAAGTGCCCGCCACTGCTGGCCAATATTTCTTACCTGGAAACCATTAAAGAAAATCATGGATTAACCGCTATAGTTTGAGGGACTTGCTCTTTTTGCGTCCCTGAAATCCTGGCCGATAACATTGGAGAGTGAAGGCATGAGTTCGGACCACCGTTTTTTGATGATCGCGGATGAGGCGGTCGACCATCTGGAGCGCTTGATGAAGCGTTTTCCACATCTTGCATCGGAACATGTGCAGGATGCAGTGGAAAGCTGGCAAAAAAGAGGGGGCGGCGGGATCGAGATGGTCATGCCTGGGGCAGAAGCCGATCCCGATGAGGCGCTGGCGGAATCGGCGATCGCGCTCATCCAGGACCACATGGTGGAGGATGTCATGGACAGACTTGCTGAGGAGAACGATGTTGAAATGGACTATGACCGGCTGATCGGTCTTGTGGGCAAGGATCGCTATATCGGCTCTTTGCGCCGGGAAATCATTGAGTTGAGAGAAAATGCTGTTTCGATGGAACAGATGGCTGAGTTGTGGAACAGCATGGGTAAACCCGCCCTTGGTCAGGAGCAGTGGACAGCCAGAACCATCTCGCTACTACTGGGCTGATTTGATTTTCCCGATTGTTCAGAAACAGGACTCTACCCATCGCCATCCAGGCGCCGCCCCTTCGTATTTGGTGTAAATCAGATTGGATAATGGCTGATCAAAACGTTACAGCGTAGCTTCTGGTCATTTACAATGGATGGGATGCCAACGATTATTCATCCACCACGAATGCCCGGAGTGGAACCTCAACCAAATATGGAATCCCAAATAATTACCCGCTGGTCAGATTTTGATCAGCTCAAGGACGATTGGGGTGCGCTGTTGAAAAACGCCTGGGCGGATACGGTTTTTCTTACCTGGGACTGGATTCAGGCCTGGCGGGAGGCGGTCAATGAGGCGGTGGAACCCTTTGTCGTTGTTGTGAGAGATGACAAGGGTGACCTCGTGGGTTTGGCCCCTTTCTATATGGCAGAGTTGCGTCTGTTGAATCTGGTCTCCTTCAAGACGCTTCGGATCATGGCGGACTATGCCACCGGCGCGGAGTACCCTGACTGGATTGTGTCTCGGCATGTGGAAAAAGAGGCGGTGCAGGCGATTGTCAGCGCACTGCTCGAGGCCAAAGGGAGATGGGATACCATCTGGATGCCGCACATGACCGGTTGGACCGGCAATATTGAAAATATCAGTAGCGCCTGTCAGGCAGGCGGCTTACCCCATCGTTACAGAGCCACCCGCTTCGGCTACTTTGACCTGCCTGAGACGATGGCGCAGTTCGAAGCGCATTTCTTTGGCGATAGACTGCAGGAATTACGCGATGAACGGTCTGCACTTCTTTGTAGAGAAGATCTGGAGATCATCCGTTGTACCAACAAGGCGGATCTGCCGGGACTCCTGGATGCGTTGTTTGAGTTGCATGATCGACGGTGGAGCCTGGCGGGTGGTGCAGGGCGCAAACCCTATGCAGCGGAATTCTACCGTTTGTTTGTGCAGCGGGTTTTCGATGAAGGTTTGCTCAGGCTCATGGCGATCACAGATGGTGGAAAGATCAAGGCGATCCAGATCGGCTCTATCTATAACAACCACTATCTCCTGCTTCAGGAGGCCTTGAATCCCGACGCTGCGCCGGGGATGGGAGAGGTATTGCGCACCCTCGTCATCGAAGATTGTATTAATGCAGGGGTCAAAGGCTACGATTTCCTGATGGGCGCCGACGAGGAGAAACGTCGTTGGGGGGCAAAGGAGAGGAGCGGCTGCGATCTGTTTATCGGTTCCCCCAACCTCAAGGCCCGTTTGCTGTTCAGTAAAGAGATCTGGCCGACTGGCCGATTTCTTACGCAATCCGGGTAGAACTAAACAACCGTATATCCCTTTGAATGTAAGCTGGATAAAACGTAGCGGATCCAGCATGAATTGTTCGCAGTGTTTTGCCTGATCCGCTACGCTTGATCAGGCCTACGGGCTTGCCTGGGCCAATTTCTTCGGTTACAAAGAGTGTTCGGCCAATGGAGAACGCCATGAGTCTGAGCCTCGCCCACTACTCTCGAATTACCGAGATCGTTGGTGACATCATCAAGGTACAGGTTCCGGAGATGGGATCGGGCCAGGATATCTGTTTTGGGGATCTTGCGCTGGTGGAGGATCGGGATGAGAATCGCTCTCTCGCCCAGATCATCAGCATGCAGGACGATCAGGTCAGTCTGCAGCTTTTTAATGGCACCAAAGGGGTCTCAACGGCATCCACCGTGCGCTTCCTCGGTCATCCGATGGAGACGACCTACTCCGGCAATATCCTCGGGCGGATCTTTCGCGGCACCGGCGAGCCCATCGATGGGGGGCCCTCTCTGAGCCATGATCCGCGGGTGGCGATCGGTGGACCCTCGGTCAACCCGATGCGGCGGGTACTGGCCTCGAAGATGATCCGCACCGATGTGCCGATGATCGATGTCTTCAACTCCCTGGTGGAGAGCCAGAAGATCCCAATCTTCTCCGTCTCCGGTGAGCCCTTCAACCGCTTCCTGTCGCGGGTCGGAATCCAGGCCGATGCCGATATCGTGGTTTTTGGCGGCATGGGGCTGATTTTTGACGACTACCACTTCTTTCGCACCGCCTTCGAGGATGCCGGCGTCTTCGCCCGCACCGTGATGTACGTCAATCAGGCATCCGACCCTATAGTCGAAAGGCTGCTGATCCCCGATATGGCACTGGCTGTCGCGGAACGTTTTGCGGTTGAGGAGGGCAAGCGGGTGCTGGTGCTGCTCACCGATATGACGGCTTTTGCCGATGCGCTGAAAGAGGTGGGCATCGCCATGGACCAGGTGCCCTCCAACCGGGGTTACATGGGGGATCTTTACTCCCAGTTGGCGCGGCGTTATGAGAAGGCCTGCGACTATGCCCAGGGCGGTTCCGTCACCATTCTCTCTGTCACCACCATGCCCGGTGATGATGTGACCCACCCGGTGCCCGACAACACCGGCTACATCACTGAGGGGCAGTTCTACCTGCACGATGGCGTGCTCGATCCCTTTGGTTCACTCTCGCGCCTGAAGCAGCATGTGATCGGCAAAGAGACCCGGGAGGATCATGGCCAGATTATGAATACCATGATCCGTTTCTATTCGGAGGCGAAGGATGCCGAGCAGAAGCAGGCGATGGCTTTTGAGCTCTCAGCGTTCGACCATAAACTGCTTAAATTCGGCAAACTTTTTAAGGCTCGCTTCATGGATATAGGCGTCTCCATGCCACTTGAAGAGGCGCTGGATCTCTGCTGGCAGACCCTGTCAGAGTGCTTCGAGGCGACGGAGCTGTTGATGAAGCAGAGATTGATCGAACGCTATTTTCCGCACAGTGAAAAGCCTGGAGCCTCTCACTAAATGGCCCGGCTCGCCCTCAATAAATCCTCACTGACCCGGCAGAATCAGCTGCTGAAAGGCTATCGTGATTTTCTGCCGTCACTGGATATGAAACGTAGACAACTGCTGGCGGAACAGGCGAAGGCCAGGGCAATGCGTTCGTCGGAACAGTCGCAACTGGATGCAGTCTCACCCTGGATCAATGAACAGCTGCCGATGCTTGCCTATCAGGCAATCAGTCTTGAAGGGCTCGTGTCGATTGCCGGGGTCAGTTTGGGTGAAGAGAACGTTATGGGGGTGCGCCTTCCCCTCCTTGAAAGTGTAGAGTTTCAGCTGGCGGATTATCCTCTGTTGGCCAGGCCGCATTGGGTCGACCCTTTGGTGGAGAAACTCAAGCAGGCCTTGGAGATGCGTCTGCGCATGCAGGTTGCGGAACAACGTCTGAAATTGCTGGAAGCGGAGGTGCGCACCATCACCCAGCGGGTCAATCTGTTCGACAAGGTGTTGATCCCCCGTGCCCGCGAACAGATCAGAAAGATCCGTATCTATCTGGCGGATGAGGAGCGGGCCGGAGTGGTACGGGCCAAGTTGGCAAAGCGCAAAAAACAGGCAGAAGGCGGTTTGCGATGACCATTCTTGCGCTACGAAAAGTCACGCTTGCCGGACTTGCTCAAGACCGTAAAGTGATGCTTTCCGGGCTGCAGAGAATGGGATGCCTGCACCTGATACCCTTGCGGCCCAAACTTGCGGCGGACCCGGACAGAACGTCGATCGCGCCGGCTGAAGAGGCCTACAAAGCGTTGCGCTGGATCAGCGATGTGGCGGAGAAGCGGCAGCAGGTAAAGGATAAAGGGGCCTTTGATTTCGATCGCTGCCAGCCATGGAGAGCGAAGCGAAGGCTGGTAGTCCCCGGTAGCCGCGAGGCCGCACTGCTTACCCGGCGTGCCTTGCGCCAGAGGGGAAGCAAAGTAGGCAT
>JAESPE010000149.1 GCA_016756835.1 gamma proteobacterium endosymbiont of Lamellibrachia anaximandri
TCCCCTCTGGCGCAAGGCACGCCGGGTAAGCAGTGCGGCCTCGCGGCTACCGGGGACTACCAGCCTTCGCTTCGCTCTCCATGGCTGGCAGCGAGGGTTACCTCTTTCTCACCATCTATCTCGGGGTCACCATCGCCTTTGCCCTGACCCCGGTACTGTTTAAGCCCATTCTACGGCTGACCCGCGACTATCAGCTCACCTCCCTGGCCGACATCTTCGCCTTCCGCTACCGTAGCCAGTTTGCCGGTATTCTGGTAACCCTTTTCATGCTGGTGGGTACCTTGCCCTACATCGCCCTGCAGATACGCGCCGTCACTGAGTCGATGCGGGTACTGACCCAGGAGGCGACGCCACAGGTGCTGGCATTGGGTTTCTGCATCACGCTGATTCTGTTTGCCATCCTGTTCGGTGCCCGTCACACATCCCCAAGAGAGAAACACGAGGGACTGGTAGCGGCGATCGCCTTTGAGTCACTGATCAAACTTGTCGCACTGCTGGCTGTCGGGCTCTTTGCCATCTTCGGCATCTTCTCCGGCCCCTCGGGTCTCAATCAGTGGCTGATCGAGCATCCTGAAGCGATAGAGTCTCTCTACCGACCGGTGCGTGAAGGCTCCTGGGGTACCCTGCTGTTTCTCGCCTTCGCCGCCGCCTTCCTGCTGCCGCGTCAGTTCCACATGCTCTTTACCGAGAACATGGAGCCACGGGCGCTCAATACCGCAAGCTGGGCCTTCCCGCTATTTCTCCTGCTTATCAACCTGGCCATTCCTCCAATCCTCTGGGCCGGTACACGGCTGGAACTGGGAATCGATGCAGACTACTACGCCCTCGGCATCACACTGAACCAGGGACCAGGATGGCTGCCGATGCTGACCTTCATCGGCGGGCTCTCCGCCGCCAGCGCCATGATGATCGTCACCACTCTCGCGCTTTCATCAATGACACTCAACCACTTGGTTCTGCCAGCCAGCTATCCGGCACCGGAGGTCAACCTCTACCGCTGGCTGCTCTGGGGACGCCGTCTGCTGATCGGTGCCATCGTCATGGCGGGTTACGGTTTCTATGTCATGCTGGAACAGAATCAGGGGCTGGTTCAGCTCGGTCTGATCTCGTTTGTCGCCGTGGCCCAGTTCCTGCCCGGCATCATCGGCCTGCTCTATTGGCGCCGCGCCAACCGCAGCGGCCTTATTGCAGGTCTGCTTGCAGGTATCGGAGTCTGGAGCATCACCCTGCTGCTGCCCATGCTGGAGACCTCAGGTTTTGTGCGCACCGAAATTGACGTCGAAGCCCTGCGCCACTACGCAGGCATGGAAAAGTGGCAGTTCGCCACCTTCTTCTCGCTGAGTTTCAATACGTTCTTTTTTGTCCTCGGCACACTGCTGACCACGCAACGGCGGGGCGAGCGGGAAGCTGCCTATGCCTGTTGCAGCGAGACCTTCTCTCCCCTCAGCGGCGTGGTCAGCGCCACCAGCACCGATCAGTTCATCAAGGAGATGTCCAGCGTGCTGGGGTTGGAGACGGCACAAAAAGAGGTGCAGCAGGCCCTCGACGATCTCGGCATGCGAACCAGTGAAACCCGCCCCACCGAACTGCGGCGTCTGCGGGAGCGGTTGGAGCGCAACCTCTCCGGCCTGATTGGCCCACAACTCGCCCACGTAATCATCAGTCGCCGCCTGCAGCTCGACGCCCATGCCAAGACCGCGCTGGCCGATTCGATGCGTTTTGTGGAGGAGCAGCTTGAGGACTCCCGCTCCCGGCTGCGCGGCCTCTCTGCAGATCTCGACAGTCTGCGCCGTTACCACCGGCAGATCCTGCTCGATCTGCCACTCGGCGTCTGTGCCGTCGACCGGGAACAGACCGTGGTGATCTGGAACCTGGCGATGGAGGTGATGACCGGGGTCGCAGCTAAGGACGTGCTGGGTGTACCGCTGCACCGGCTGCCCGAATCCTGGGGCCAGCTGCTGGCCGGTTTTGCCGCCGCGCGCGATTACCACATCCACCATTTGAAAGTGGAACACGAAGGAAAACCACGCTGGTTCAATCTGCATAAGGCGGCGATCCCCGGTCCCACAGCCCCCGACCATCCAGTGGTAGAGGCCCGCACCAGCCAGGTCATGCTGCTGGAGGATCTTACCGATCTGGAGATACTGGAGGCAGAACTGGCCCACAGCGACCGGCTCGCCTCTATCGGACGACTGGCCGCCGGCGTCGCCCACGAGATCGGCAACCCAATCACCGGCATCGCCTCTCTGACCCAGAATCTGCGAGAGGAGGAGAATCGACAGATCGTTGACGAGAGTCTGGATGAGATCATGAACCAGACCCACCGCATCACCAGCATCATCCAGACCCTGATGAACTTCAGCCGCAGCGGCAAGGTCGGCACAGATTTCCAGCGCTTTCCCCTGGGGGAACTGACAGACGAAGCGATCCGGCTGGTCCAGCTCACCCACCGGGGCAAACAGATCGAGTGCATCAACCACTGCCCCTCTGAATTGATGCTGTTGGGAGACCGGCAAAAGATATCCCAGGTGCTGGTCAACCTCTTCTCCAACGCCGTTGAGGCATCCTCTCCCGGGGACAGGGTGGAGTGCTTCGCCTGGCAGAAAGACGGGCAGACCGCGATCGAGGTATTGGATCAGGGAACCGGCATCCCGACAGAGAAGCAGGAGTACGTCTTCGAGCCCTTCTTCACCACCAAGGCCCCCGGCGAAGGGACCGGCCTTGGCCTAGCCCTGGCGTATAAGATCATCAACGACCACAACGGCACTATCGAGATCGACTCGAAACCCGGTATTGGCACTCGGGTTGTACTGAAAATGCCCAGAGGAGATAACAAACAATGAGTCGGATATTGATCGTCGAAGATGAAAGCGTCATCCGCAATGCGATGCGGCGCCTGCTGGAACGCAAAGGCTACCGCATAGACGATGTCGATTCGGTGGAGCGGGCCGAGACCGACTATAGGCTCAGTGACTACGACCTGATCATCGCCGACGTTCGTCTGCCCGGCCTGGCCGGTGTGGAACTGATCAAACCGGCGGCACCCGTGCCGGTACTGATCATGACCAGCTACGCCAGCGTACAGGCAGCTGTGGACGCCATGAAGCGCGGCGCGGTTGACTACATCGCCAAACCCTTCAATCATGAAGAGTTGCTGCTATTGGTGAAACGCATCCTTAAACACGCCAAACAATTGCGGCAGCAGGCGGTGCTCAAGTCCGAACTTGAAAAGAACTATCCGGTAAAGGGCATGGTGGGAGAGTGCCCCGCCATGGTGGAGATCTGCCGCCGCATCAGCAAAGTCGCACCGACCGATACCACAACCCTGATTCTGGGTGAATCAGGCACCGGCAAGGAACTGGTAGCCCGCGCCCTGCACGAGCAGAGCAGACGCAACGACGCGCCTATCATCACCGTCAACTGCGCCGCCATCCCGGAAGCGCTGATCGAATCAGAACTCTTCGGTCACGAGAAAGGCGCCTTCATCGGCGCCGATACCGCACATACTGGACTGATCGAAAGCGCCGATGGCGGCACCCTCTTCCTCGACGAAATCGGCGAACTGCCGGCAGCCGCTCAGGCACGGCTGCTGCGGGTACTGCAGAATGGCGAGATCAAACCCGTCGGTTCCGAGCGATCGAAACAGGTGGATATTCGCCTCATCGCAGCCACCCACCAGGATCTCAAACAGCGGGTGCAGGAGGGTGAATTTCGCAGCGACCTCTACTTCCGCCTGCGGGTAATGGAACTCAATCTGCCACCACTGCGTGAACGGGGACGGGATATCATCAAACTTTCAGTCTTCCTGCTAAAGAAGGTCTGCAAGCAACTTAACCACCCAGCGATGGAACTCTCCCAGGAGACACTCAACGCCATCACCGGCTACGCATGGCCAGGTAACGTCCGCGAGTTGGAGAATGCCATCGAACGAGCAGTCATTCTATGCGAAAGCAACATCATCACCCCCGACCTGCTTGCCATCGACACCTCCCCAAGCGTAGAGAGTGCGGTCTCATCACAGAATGATCTTTCCCTGGAAGACTATTTCCGGCAGTTCGTCCTACAGCATCAGGAGGGCATGACCGAGACAGAACTGGCAAAAAAACTTGGCATCAGTCGTAAAGCACTGTGGGAGAGAAGACAGCGGTTAGGGATGCCCAGGCCGAAGAGATAGGCGTTTTGCGTAAGAATGTAGGGGGGATCAAGCGAAGCGGATCCAGCAACCTACTTGAACTATTTGTTGGCTGATTTATCCACAAACTGACCATCAACGAACTTGTGCAAAACGCTGGATACCAATGTTTGGTATGGAATACCCTCCTTTAAAGCCCGTACCTGCAGCAAGCGAAGATCCCGGGAAGATAGACGGATGTTGATACGGGCATCTTTCTTAAATGTCGCTTCAGCAACAGCTTTGTGTTGCTTGATCTCCTGCGTGACATTTTTTGCCTGTTTAAGCTCGCCTTTTTCAAAGGCTTCAAGGATCTCTTTCTCTTCAGAATCAAGCCTACTCATTGGAATCACCAGAATATTGCTTAGTTGCTTTACGACTCGGAATGATGGTTTTCAGAAAGATTTCATCTTCATTTTCAACAAAAGGCACGAGATATGCGTAACCTTCAATGACAACAACGGAAATCTTCTGGCCTGGATAACGCCCCTGATTGGGGTGGCCATAGATGTCCACCTCATTTCCGAGCTGGATATGGAGAACGACCTCTTCGAACGAAACCCCTCTTTCTTCTTTGAGCAGATCGTTCTTTTCCGGATTCCAAGCAAAAGTCTTCACCTTTGAATAATAGCAAGGCGTGTGCCTTTTGTCTTCACTCAGATAACAACGAGAATGTAGGAGGGATCAAGCGAAGCGGATCCACCAAAATATGTCGGATTTATTTACACTCACAATATCAGCCAGAAAGCACTTAATACCTTGATTCCCAGGTTTTTTATTCTTTACGATTAGCTCCATCCCAGATTTTCAATACCCTCCAACACTGAAAAAACTGACATAGATCATTTAAAAACACGATTTCGTCGGATTTCTTTACAAAACTGAAACCCGCAAGCACCACTCCATTTCTCTGTTTCAAAAAACGACATAAATAATGTCGGGATTTGATTTGTTAACTCGTTGTTAATTGATGAGTTTTTAGTGGAGTTTACGACAACTATTATGTCGCAGACATTTAATCATCATCTAATGGCCTTGATGTTGCATGAGTAGATGCGAGCTTTGCTGATATCCACACCCAATACTGCCCGTGAGACGGATGGTATGACGAGGTCCCCGAGGGGAAGAGGAGAGAAATATCATGTTGATTCACAACAAACCCAACATCACTTCACTGATAAAAATACGATCATCAAAAGCACTGGCTGCTGTGTGCCTGCTAGGGGTCATTTCATTTAATACTGTACAAGCAGCATGGATAGATGGTTCAACGATCTGGATGTCAGGTGATTTTGTGCCTACAGATATCTTGGGGGTAGGTGTTCCGACTCTGAGTGTGGCAAAAGGAGTTGATATTATTGGCAACGATTTTACAGTTGATGCTGTCAGCGGTAGTTTTGTTGGCAAGATCCCTGTCGGAGGAACAGGCAGTATGGATGATTTCATTTTCGACCCCTTTTCCATGAATCCTGGGATAGTGGACTGGGGTTACGGTGGGGCTTTCTTCGGTGGGTTCCTGCTGGAAGCTATCAACCCCAATCGTATCTTCAAAGGCACAATGCCAGACGGCACAGAATGGTTGTCGCTAAGCGGCGGAGGAACTTTGGCTGCGTTGGGTGTTGATGGCGGAGCCAGCAAAGATGCCAACTGGATATTTTCGGCTAGAAGTGATGGCTCAGGAGGTTTCAGCTTTAACTCGTCCACTTGGGCAGTTCCAGAACCCAGTTCAATTGCATTGATGGGGCTTGGATTATTGGGACTTGGCTTTCGAAAGTTCGCCAAGAAATAACCATTGAGAAAAGGTGAGGACAAGAGAACAATAGGGGACAGACCACAATTCTGCCCACTGTAAACCGTGGTCTGCCCCCTTATCACCTACTACATACAAGGGATAAGCATGATGAATAACAATAGGGGACAGACCACGGTTCTGTCCCCTATCCTCAACCTCCGCTAAACAAATCCTTCGATTCCAGCTCACTCCTCTTTCCCGATCGTCCTGATTTGCCTGGAGTCACCCGTCTTCCCAAAGCAGCGGCAATCTGTGCCTGGAATTGTGAACTGCCCAAAGCATAGTTTCCGGTCGTCGCCAAACGAATCTCATCAACCATCATCGGGTCAAGCTGAAAACGGAACAGTTCTCTGTATGCAGTTTGTCTTGCCACATCGTCTGTACTCAAAGCAGTGTAGAGCGAGTGAGGTGTTAACAGATCAGACACCTCGCCCTGGGCGTTGACACGATAACTCGACCATGGATATTCTGCCGGATGCCCGACCATATTCGCCCGAATAGGATTTAGCTCAATGTAACGGTAGCAGCTAAGGACGTACGCCTCTTCCTGAGTCAAGCACGAACGAAAACGACCCTCCCATAGAGTACCACTACGCCGATAGGTTCGATTGACATACTGAACATAACGCTGACCAAGCTGTTTCATTAGTTGACCAGCAGCGCCCGAGGTTGAAGGCGTGATGAGCAGATGAACATGACAAGTGAGTCTTCGACCTCGTGAAAGATTTTGGGACATCCCAGTCCCCAAAATCGACTCGGCCTTCGACAGCCTGTTTGTGCCCCGGCCGTCCCGGT